>DATLGQ010000132.1:0-6857 GCA_035540435.1 Fimbriimonadaceae bacterium | reverse complement strand
CCATCACCAGGTACCCATTCAGCACGATCTTGGTGCCGGTCCAGCGGGCTGACCGGCACCAAGATCGTGCTGAATGGGTACCTGGTGATGGCGCTCAAGATCACGTCGGGCCGTGTGTGTCCGGTGATCCCGATAAACCGGATCAAGCCTTCCTTTCGAGCACGCTCGAGACCCTCGATCGCGCCGCCCTGGCGAAGAACCGCGTCGAGAGTCCCCGAATCGTTCACCGCGTGGATCTGGAGCAGATCGATCCGGTCGATCCCGAGCCGGTCGCGGCTTGAGCGCACCTCCGCGTACGCGCCATCGGCATCGCGAGCGAGCGTCTTGGTCGCGACGAACACCCCCTTTCGGCGGCTTTTGAGTACTTGGCCGATGGCGCTCTCGCTACGGGTGCCTTGGTAGCTTGGTGCGGTATCGAGGTAGTTGACGCCTCCGTCGATGAGCTTGTGGATCGCGCGGACGGCCTCCTCGGTGCCCGGTATCTCGGCGGAGCCGAGGGCGTAAAGCGAGGCACTGAATCCGGTCTTCCCCAGAGGGCGGGTCGGCATTCCGGACTGAGACGGGCGAACGGCAGCTTCGGCTCTACCAAGGGCGGCGGCTCCCACCGCAGCCCCTGCGGCGCGAAGCAACTCCCGCCTCGACAGATTCATGCGCCTATCGTATCACAGGCGACCTCGACCGGGGAATCATGAGTAGCTGCCCCCGGACGCCACGGCCAAGGCTACAATGAGAAGTTAGATGCTATCCCTTGCACTCCTTCCGCTCATGGTCGGGTCGGCCAACCCTCCCGAAACGATCTACGATTTCAGGTTGGCCTCGATCGAGGGCAAGGCTGTTCCCTTGAAGGAGTTCAAGGGAAAGGTCCTCTTGGTCGTGAACGTGGCCAGCAAGTGCGGCCTGACTCCCCAATATGAGGGGCTGGAGAAGCTGTACCGCGATCATAAGTCCAGTGGCTTCGCTGTTCTGGGCTTTCCTGCGAACGAGTTTGGCAACCAGGAACCCGGTTCCAACGAGCAGATCCGAGAATTCTGCACCAAGAACTACGGCGTTACGTTCCCGATGTTCGAGAAGATCGTGGTCAAGGGTGAAGGCACGCACCTGCTCTACCGTTGGCTGATCGCCCAAAGCGACCGGCCCGGCGACGAGATCGGGTGGAACTTCGCCAAGTTCCTCATCAGCCGAGATGGAAAGGTCCTGAAGCGGTTTACGCCCAAGACCAAGCCGGACGACCCGGATCTCGTCGCCGCGATCCGCGCCGCCCTGGAAGCTAAGTGAACTTGACCTGAACCGGCTCTCGCTGGGTCGGGTCCTCGATCTCGAACAACTCCTTCGGCTTGAAACCCCCCGCGTTGGCGAAGATGCTCGACGGGAAGGTCTCCAACTTGGTGTTGTAGGCGGTCACGATGTCGTTGTAGTACTGGCGGGCGAAGGCTATCTTGTTCTCGGTAGAGCGCAGCTCCTCCTGCAACACCGCCATGTTCTGGTTCGCCTTCAGATCGGGATAGCTCTCCGCCAAGGCGAAGATGCCCGACAAGGCGCCCGCGACGGCCGCTTCGGCGCGAGCCTTCTCCTGGACTCCCTGGGCGCTGATAGCGCGATTGCGCGCCTGGATCACGCGCTCCAAGGTCTCGGACTCGTGCTTCATGTAGCCCTTGACCGTTTCCACCAAGTTCGGGATCAGGTCGTAACGCCGTTTGAGCTGCACGTCTATCTGGCCCCACGCGTTGCTGGTCTGCTGACGCAGGGACACCAGGCTGTTGTAGATGGCGATGCTGCCGAAGAGCACCAGGACGAGGATGACAACCAGAATCCAAATCATCGTTGTGTCTCAGTTACGAGACGACGCGGGATCGGGTTTCGGTTGACGAACGAGGATGATGGGTTCCTTGTCAAATCCTGCCGGATCAAAGAAGCGCACCCGCTCGCCGATGCGGCTGAGCTCGATCTCCTTGTTCATGGCCACCGCCGCATCGCCTTGGGCTTCAATGGGCTTCCAAAAGAAGGTCTCCACCTTCAGGTAGGCCTTGTCTCCGGCAAACCGGACCCTCCCGCTCTTGGGGACGCCACCCTCGAACAACTCGAAGCGGCCGTTGCCCTGGATCGTCAAGTCGACCCTGCCGATGGTCTTGATCGCCAGCTCGTTCTCGCCGGGCCGAAGCGGCAGGTTCCGGTTCCCCAGCCATCGCCCCTCCCACCAGGAACGACTCGTTCCTCCGCAGGCCGCCAGGCTCACCGCGATCCCGAGAGCTATAATCGGGCGGATGGCGGTCATCACGCCCGAAGTCTACTCGTCCATGGGTCTGCGGCCGGGCGAGTATGAGAGCATTCTGTCCCTCCTCGGCCGCGAGCCAACCCTTACTGAGCTCGGTATGTTCGCGGTGATGTGGAGCGAACACTGCGGCTACAAGTACAGCCGCCCGGTGCTCGCCTATTTCAAGCGTTACAAGGAGGCTCTCGAGGGGAAGGGGTTCGAGAATGCGGGCGTGGTCGATATAGGCGACGGATTGGGCGTGACGATGAAAGTCGAGTCGCACAACCACCCGTCGGCCGTCGAGCCCTATCAGGGGGCTGCGACCGGTGTGGGAGGCATCATCCGCGACATCCTCACCATGGGCGCGCGTCCCATCGCCAGCCTGAACTCGCTGCGGTTCGGTCCCGTGGACGGAGAGGGCTCGGTCGTTGAGCGCAACCGGTACCTTTTCGAGCACGTGGTAGCGGGCATCGCCGGCTACGGTAACTGCGTCGGCGTGCCCACCGTCGCCGGGGAAGTTGGTTTCCACGAACGCTATAGCGGAAACCCGCTCGTCAACGCGATGTGCGTCGGTATCGTGCCGCTGGATCAGATAACGACCGCCGCGGCCGCCGGAGAGGGCAACCCGGTGCTGTATCTGGGCTCTGCCACCGGGAAGGACGGCATTCATGGGGCGACCTTTGCGAGCACAGAGCTCGACGAGGAGAGCGAGGCCAAGCGGCCGAACGTCCAGATCGGAGATCCGTTCGCCGAAAAGCTGCTGATCGAAGCCACCTTGGAGGCCCTTAGAACCGGAGCTGTGGTGGCGATTCAGGATATGGGCGCCGCCGGTCTGACTTGTTCGACCGTCGAGATGGCGAGCAAGGGGGACGTGGGCATGCGGATAGACCTGGACCTCGTTCCCATGCGCGAGACGGACATGAGCGCGTACGAACTGATGCTGTCCGAGAGCCAAGAGCGGATGCTGGCGGTAGCTGAGCGTGGGCGGGAGCATGAGGTGCTCGACATCTTCCGCAGATGGGGCCTGGCGGCAGAGATCATTGGGGAGGTCACCTCCGAACCGGTGCTGACGGTGACGCGGCGGGGGCGGGTGGAGGCTCAATTGGATCCTCGACTGCTCACGGATCATTGCCCTACCTACAGCACGCCCGCCGCCGTGCCCGAGTATCACCTTCGGGCCCAGCGCTTCGACCCAGAAGAGCTGCCTTCGTTCGATCCCCAGAAGGCGCTTCTGAAGCTGCTGTCATCCCCGAACATCGCGAGCAAGCGGTGGGTGTTCCGCCAATACGATCAGCAGGTGCAGACACAGACGGCGCTGTTGCCGGGGCAGGCGGATGCGGCGGTGCTCGCTCCTCGAGGCACTGCCAAGGGCCTGTCGGTGAAGATCGATGGCAACGCCCGCCATGTGTACTTCGATCCCTATGTGGGTGGCCTGCTTGCGGTGGTGGAGGCGGCGCGCAACGTGGCTTGTACGGGAGCTTTGCCTCGAGCCGTCACCGACGGCCTGAATTTCGGCAACCCGGAGGATCCCTACGTCTTCTGGCAGTTCCGAGAATCGGTCCGAGGCATCGCCGATGCGGCCGAGGTCATGGGCACGCCCGTGATTAGCGGGAACGTGAGCTTCTACAACGAGAGTGAGTTGGGCGAAGTGCTTCCGACGCCGCTTATTGGGATGCTGGGCGTCCTGGAGCGGGCGGAGACGGCCATAGGAATGGCTCCGCGCCGGGACAGAGGCGCTCTCTACCTCCTCTCGACTCCCCTCTCCGAGATCCGCCAGAGCGGGCTCGGCGCCAGCGAGTATGCGGCGGCGGTCCACGGGCTGGAGGACGGCCTCCCGGTTGCGCCAGACGTGTCGCTGGAACGGAGTTTGTGCGAGCTGCTAGTGTTGGCGGTGGCCCAAGGCTGGATCGAGAGCGCGCATGACACGAGTGAGGGAGGGCTCGCGGTGGCGCTGGCAGAGATCGCCCTCAGCGGCGATCTCGGCATCCAGGCGGAAGTGGCCGACTCACCCGCCGCCCTCTTTGGAGAGGTTCCCGGCAGAGTGGTCGTGTCGGCTCTCGACGCGGACTCTCTGGGGAAGGAGGCCGAGAGCCGCGGGCTGAAGCTCGACCGGTTGGGCTCTTTTGACCGCCGCTGGAGCGATCTGCGACTCGGCAGCCTGCACGTCGAGTTAGATGCTTGCCGTGAAGCGTACGAGAGTGCGATTCCGGCCGCCATGAGACACTGAGGCGGTTGGCCTCGTCCAAGTGCCAAGGCGTCTGCTTGTACAATGGGATCGCCAGGAGATCACGATGCGAGCCCTCATCCTTACGCTTCTGTTTTTGTCGACATCGTTGGTTCTTGCTCAGCAGGATCGCCAGACCCAGCAGCGGGTTTTAGACGCTATTGCGCTCTACAAAGCCGGCAAAACGCAAGATTCGCTCCAGGCATTCGAGGAGCTTCAGCGGTCCCATCCGAACCACGCGGACGTGCTGGCCTGGCTAGGGTTCCTGTATCTGCGCACCGACCAGCCGGCTAAGGCCGTTCCCGTCCTTGAAAAGGCGCTGCCATTGCGACCGCGTGATCTGGAGGTGCTGACCAACCTTGGGAACGCCTACCTCTCCACAAACCAGCTCGACAAGGCGCTGGCCCGGTACACGGAGGTGGCCAACCTCAGCCCGAAGATGTTCGAGGCGCATTACAACATCGGCAACATCCACCTCCGCCGCAAGGATTGGGCGAAGGCGGTCGTCGCCTACGAGAAAGCGTTGACCCTCAAGAAGGACGAGCCCTACGTGCTGAACAACCTCGGCGTCGCCCACGAGAACGCCCGGAACATGCCGGCCGCGGCTCAAGCATTTGCGAAGGCTTCCGCGATCCAGCCCCAGAACAAGACGTTCGCCCGGAACGCGGGCTTTGCCTTCCTCAAGGCGCGCGACCACAAGAGCGCGTTGCCCCACCTGGAGCGGGCCAACCGCCTCGATCCAGCGGACGGCGCTATTGCCCTGGCGCTCGGAGAGACTTACGCCAGGCTCAACCGCCGCGCCGAGGCGCTCAAGTTCTACGAGGCGATCCGGGAGCAGCAGTCGGCCAATGCCGCCTTCTGGTTCAACCTGGGCGTATTGAGGGCTCAGGCGAAGGACGACAAAGGCGCTGAGCAGGCGTACCGCGAAGCGCTGGCCCTGAACCCCAACGATCTCGACACCCTTAACAACCTGGGACTGCTCCTGTATCGAAACGAGCAGTACGAGGAGGCGGTCACCCTCTTCGACAAGCTGGCAGGGCTCAACCCCACCAGCCGTGAAGCAAAGGTCAACCTGGCGGCGGCACTGGCCAAGGCCGGCGATACCGACCGAGCTGTCGGCCTCTGGCGTGAGGTTCTCAAGCTGGAGCCGGGAAGATCGAACGTACGGCTGAACCTGGCAAACGCCCTCTGGAGCAAAGGTGATCACGAGGGCGCCCGCTACCACTACAACCAAGTCCTCCTGATTGAGAAGAACAGCGCCGAAGCGCACAACGGAATGGGGCTCTACCACCTTCGGCTCTCGAAGCTGGAGGAAGCCGAGAAGGCTTTTCGGGCAGCGATGGCGGCAGACTCCCGCTTCGTTCCGGCCTACAACAACCTCGCGATCGTGCTGGAGAGGATGAACAAGCGGCCGCAAGCCATTGCCATCTTGCAGCGGGCGCTGCAGATCGATCCCAACAATGCCGAAGCCAAGAAGAACTTGGAGCGGATGAAGGCGGCTGAGTAGACGTTGCGGATCCACCTGCTCGTGAACACGCTTCGGCCAGACGCGGTCCAGGCTGCGCGCGAGGCTACCAGCTTCCTTCATGGCCGTGGGGCGCATGTTTGGGCAGATCCCGACTCCGGTCCCATGCTGGAGGTGCCCATCGTTTCGCACGCCCAGCTGGCTGAATGCGAGTTGCTCGTGTGCTTTGGAGGCGATGGCACCCTCATCAAGGGCGCAGGCCTCTGTTCTGAACGCGGCACTCCGATCTTGGGCGTCTACTACGGCCGCTTCGGCTTTGTGACCCAGTGTCTGGCTGAGGAGCTGGATGAGTGCCTGACCGCTTTCATCGAAGGCCGCGCCTGCATTCAGGAGCGCATGATGCTCCGCGCCGACCTGCTACGCTCGGGGAACGCCATCGCAGAATTCCATGCGCTCAACGAGATCACCATGCAGCGGGATGTTTCAGCTCGGATGCTGAGCTTCAGCGTCCATGTGGATGGCCACTTTCTGACGAGCTACCCCGCAGATGGCGTGCTGCTGGCTACGCCTACCGGCTCCACCGGCTACAACCTCTCGGCGGGTGGGCCTATTGCCGATCCGGGGGTCCGGGTCATCCTGCTCACTGCAATCGCGCCGCATACGCTCTCGACGCGGCCCTTGGTCCTGTCGGCGGAATCTACGATCGATCTGGGCCTCCAGACGGCTGGGGATGCCATCATTACGGTGGACGGCCAAACTCGGCTCCACCTGCTGAGCGGTGATCAGGTGCGGGTGACCCGCTCGCCCAGAGTCACTCGGTTGATCAACGTGGCGCAGGACGACTTTCTGCGCAAGCTCAGCAATCGCCTCTTCTGGAGCCACCACTTGGCCCGTCCGCAATAGTGATGCCCCAGGAG
>DATLGQ010000131.1:0-5476 GCA_035540435.1 Fimbriimonadaceae bacterium | reverse complement strand
CACCTGCCCACCGCAAAACGATCTGCAGCCGACACCTCGACCTGGTCGAGCAAGGCCGGATCGTACTGATCGACCGGTTCCTTACCGACGACGAGATCAATTGGGGCTTAGCGGCTCTGGACGTCGTAACCATCCTCCATTACAAGCGGCCGAACCTCTCCGCCAACTTGCTCAAGGCGGCGGCTGTCGGCCGGTACGTGGTCGCGGACTCCTTTGGCTACACCGGAATGATGGTGGAGCGGTTCGGTTTGGGTCGCTGTTGCGACGTTGCCGATCTTTCATCCGTCGCCTCTACGCTGGGTGCCGCCGTCGACGAGGCTGCATCTTACGTGCAAAGTCCGATGGTCGATCGCCTGATTGAGTTTCATAGCCCGCAGAACTTCGCGGCGGTAGCGCTTGAAGATGTGTGCCGTGACGCGGGCGTGCAGCTGGTGCCGCACGTTCGAGATTGGTCGTGGGTGCTGGAACAGCCGAGCCGCCTGGAGGTTCTCGAGGGGCTTACCTCGGTACTGGCGAGAGACGACGAGGCGGCGGCCGCCTAGCCGTAGCTGGGTCCTTCGCATCTTGGGCCGGAGGGCGTCCACACGAGCGGGTCGATGCAGGCCCTCCTGGCCGTCATTGCCGGATCCCATGCATGGTAGACGAGATAGATGCGGCCATCCGGCCCCTCGATGGCGGAGTTGTGTCCGGGGCCGATCACATGCCCCGGGACGGAGTGCAGGACCCGCGGAGCGTCCGGAGCGCCAACTTCGCGCCAGGGACCCAGCGGGTGATCGGCGACCATCCAGTCGATGCCATAGCTGACGTTCTGCCAGTTTCCGCCGCTATAGAAGCAGTAGTAGCGCCCATCGTGCGGCACCACGCAGGGCCCTTCAAGGGTATGCCAGTCGTACACGCCGTCGTACATGAGCCGGTCGGCCAGGAACCGCTGCCATTCGTGCCGGGCCCTGGCCACGACCGCGTACTCGCGTGCGATCCTGGTCATATCCTGCAGCGGCGCCACCGCGAGAGCGGTGCCGGCACGTCCGCCAATGGTATCGAGGAAGTCGCGAGCATAGAACAGGTACCACTGGCCGTCGCCGTCCAGGAAGGGGTGTGGGTCGATAGCGAACGAGCAGTTGGGATCGTCGAGGAGAGGTACGCCAGAGTCCAGATATGGACCGAGCGGCCGAGAGCTCGTGGCCACTCGTAGCTGGTGCCCCTTGTCTCCGATACCGACCGAGTAGTAGAGGTAGAAGACCCCGTTCTGGAAAGCTACTTCGGGCGCCCAGAAGCAGTCGCCATCTACGTCTGGCCTCCTCAGCAAGCACCGCTCCGGCTCCCAATGGAGGAAGTCGTCGGAAACGAGCACCGGAAACTCTGGGTCGAGGCCGTCGTGAGGGCCGGTGCCCAGGATGTACCAGCGATCGCCGTGCCGGAAGGCGAAGGGATCAGCCAGATACTGCTCGTGGAGCGGATTCTTCGGTCTTGTCAGGCCATCGGGGGCGGGCGGGTCGGCCATGGGCAATCGCTGGCCCTACATGATACGCAACGGAGCACCTTCCATTCTTTGTCGCGATGTTGAATAATCATAGTCGTTCGGCTATGGAAACGGCAGCGGCATCGGGAGAACGAACGAGCGGAATCCTGGAAGTCAGGGGGGCGCAGGGCGCCGATCTTTTCCGGGCACTCGGCAACGAGACGCGTTCGGCGATCCTTGGATTGCTCGCCTCCGGCGAGAAGAATGTGAACGAGCTTTGCTCCGCACTTGGGTTGGCCCAGCCGACCATCACGAAGCATGTGCAGCTGCTTGAACAGGCCGGCCTGATCACCAGCGAATATCGAGCCGGGCTTCAGGGGATGCAGAAGCGATGTCGCTTGCGTTACCACCGCATCATCACGTCGTTCGACGTGGCGGAGTCGGTGGAGAATCCGGTCGAGGAGATCAGCATGCCGATCGGGCTATACACTCTGGCCCATCCGCATATCTCCTGCGGCCTCGCCAACACGAAACGCATCATCGGCTTCATCGACGTGCCGCAGTCGTTCTTCGACCCGGACCGGGCCAGCGCTCAGATCCTCTGGATGCACCAGGGGTTCGTGGAGTACATGTTCCCCTGCACACTGCCGACTTCTGTCACCATCAACCGGCTCGAGCTGATGATGGAGATCTGCTCCGAGGCGCCCAACAACGAGAGCGACTATCCGAGCGACATCACGGTGTGGGTGAATGGGGTGGAGGTCGGCACGTGGACATCGCCAGGGGACTTCGGTGGCAAGCGTGGCGCGCTCAACCCCGACTGGTGGATCGATCACATGACGCAGTACGGGATGCTGAAAATCTGGTCGGTCGACTCGGAAGGGGCTTATGTGGACGGCACCCGCATCTCGGGCGTGGGCATCGAGAGTCTGCTCCTGGCTCCCCAGCAGCCGATCACGGTGCGGATCGGGATCAAGCCGGACGCGGAGCACATCGGTGGGTTCAATCTTTTTGGCAGCGGCTTTGGGAACTACGCCCACGACCTCGTGCTGCGGCTCGGTTATGAGAGCAGGCACGAGCCGGTGAGGCGCACGTCGCTGCCCTACGCGATGGAGGGAGGTCAAGAGGGTTGAGTTCGCCTGCTCCTGTCACCGTTCAGCTTTCAGCGCCGGAGCCTCTGGGACTCCGGCGGATCGACGTGCATCCATGCGGAGGGTGTGGACCCTGCCGCCATCGAATCAGAACAACGCTAGGAGAGTCCATTCAATGAAACGAAGTGGTTTCACGCTCATCGAGCTCCTCGTCGTGATCGCGATCATCGCGATCCTCGCCGCGATTCTCTTCCCGGTCTTCGCCCAGGCGAAGGCTGCCGCGAAGAAGGCGTCGGACCTGAGCAACGTCAAGCAGGTAACGCTCGCCTCCGTCATGTACAGCAACGACTACGACGACGTGTTCGTCTCGAACGGGGAGGGCCTCGTTCCTGCCAGCGCGGGGAACTGGTCCACCATGACGCCGTGGACCGGCCAGACCGACTTTTACGGCGTGTTCTGGGGAGCGGGCGCTGGGGGCGATCCGCCCAAT
The DNA here is from genome assembly GCA_035540435.1 of Fimbriimonadaceae bacterium. GTDB lineage: Bacteria > Armatimonadota > Fimbriimonadia > Fimbriimonadales > Fimbriimonadaceae > DATLGQ01. The sequence goes on along the minus strand of DATLGQ010000131.1, from coordinate 2,436 downwards.
CAGGCGCCGCTTGGCTTCATGGATCCGGGAGTCGTGCAGAACTGGGGGCGTGAGACACAACCCTACATCAAGAACATGGACATGATGGTGAGCCCGGGCGCGCCCAACGACGCGAACGCCAAGTTCGCTCCGGTGCCGAACAACCCTCGAGCCGGTCGCACGAGCTATGTGTTCAACGGCTGCGCGAGCGGACAGCCGCAGACGTCGGTTGCGCTGCCGGCCGACATCGTCATCTTCCAGGTGCGTGCAACGACCGTCAAGGAAGCCATTTGCATGCCGCGACGATCGAAGTTCACCGACGGCGCCAAGCATGCCAACGACGCCGACGTCAGCTGGGTTGGGTTCAACTTCGCCAAGGGTGGCAACTACGGCTTTGCGGACGGCCATGCGAAGTACTTCCGCCGGAATGGGCTCAAGTTCAAGCACCTGGGCTACTTCGAGTGGGTGTTCATGGATAGCCGGGGCACCTGGGTGCCGCCGAGCGCAAATCCAACGATGGAGTCGGACCCGAGCTTGAACCGCAACTGGTGGGGTTCCTGGGGTCAGTGCGACGTTTCTCAGGCTCCTTGGCAGTAGGAGTCACCCGCAGCTTGCCCGCGCGCTGAGCGCGCGGGCATCCCTTTCAACTACGAGACTATGAAGCAACTACGCATCACCACGATCGTCGTCGCCCTCCTTGGGACGCTTTTCGTCATCAGCGGATGCAACGCCGACGAGAACCCGATCACGCCCGACAAGATGGAAGAGATCCGCAAGCAAGAGGGCGAGCAGCGGGGCAACTTCAACCCCAACATGAGTCGCCCAGCGGAAGGAGGGTAGAGGACGGTCGACCCGAGTTGAGGAGCCACATACTCTTGAAGCTCGTGATCAGGCATGTCGTCGTAGCCGCAACCCGACCTGGCGGGGGGCCTGTGGCAAGATGAACGCCTTATGAGCACTGGCGCCGCGGGGAGGTCTCGCCTGTCAAGCCGCCTCAATCGACTGCTGTGGCAGGTCGCGCTGACCCTGGGAGCGGCCGTATGGGTCGCTCCGATTATCTGGATGCTCAGCACATCCCTCAAAGACGAGGGGGATGTGTTGAGCGCCACGCCACGCTGGATTCCGGAGCAACCGACCCTCGGCAACTATCACAAGCTTTTTGTCGAGAGCGAGGACTTCCCGGTCCTTCGCTGGCTTTACAACAGCGTGGGCGTATCGCTCGCGACCACGTTCCTCGTGTTGGTCGTGACGAGCACGGCTGCATTCGCCTTCAGCAGGCTGCAGTTCAGGGGGCGCGACGGTTTGTTCCTGCTCGTGGTGGCGACGATGATGATCCCGGCGCAGGTGGCTCTGATCCCGGTCTTCCTGATCGTCCAGAAGCTGGGCCTGTTCAATACCTACGCGGGGCTTGTGGTGCCGGGGCTGGCGAGCGCCTTTGGCGTCTTTCTGCTGAGGCAGTTCTTTCTGGGCATTCCGCGCGAGCTGGAAGAGGCGACCTTTCTTGACGGCGGCGGTCACTGGATCGCCTTCACCAAGATTGTGCTTCCCCTGAGCAAGCCGGCGCTGGCGACCCTAGCGATCTTCACATTCATCGGCTCATGGAACGACTTCGTGTGGCCGCTGATCGTGACGTCCGACATCGAGATGCGCACCCTGCCGGTCGGCATCCAGATCTTCCAGGGCAGGTATCTCACCGAGTACGGCAAGACGATGGCAGCCGCCACCATCACGACCGTGCCGATGATCATCGCCTTCCTGATCTTCCAGCGCCGGATCACGGAAGGCATTGCCCTCACCGGGCTTAAAGGCTGAACGTTATGAGACCGAAGATTCTCCTACTCGTGGCGATTTCCGCCCTGGCTCCGACCCTAGTAGCGCCTCCGAGCACCGCCAGGCTCCGCCTGGGACCGGAGGGGGATGTGCACGCCTGGCTAGTCGCGGGCCCGTTTCCGAACCCGGGCGCTCCCGACGAGCAGGGAAGCGGCCTCGGGATCGATTGGCTTCCGCAGGGCGAGAACCAAGCAGATCCTGCAGAAGGCGACGTGGCGAGAGCTGGGAGCAATCCGATCCGGTGGAAGCTGGGAATCGCGACGCGGCTTGACGGCTTGGACTTCATCGAGGTCACACGGCACTTCGGGGCAGGAGTCGCGTACGCCTTCACGGCGCTCGAAAGCGACCAGGATCGAGAGGTACAGATCCTCTTCGGCACCGACGACGGGGTGAGGCTGTATGTCAATGGCGAACAGGTCTTTGAGAAGTCAGTTCGTCGTGGGGTCAAGCGGGACGAGGACAAGGCGGTCGCTCGACTGCGCAAGGGTCGCAACCGTCTCCTGTTCAAGGTCGATCAGGGTCGATTTGGCTGGGGGCTGATGGCGCGGGTCGTCGGCGCGGATGGCAAACCGATCTCAGGCGTGACCCAGGACCTGGGTCACGCCTGAGATCGGTTTGCCATCCGCG
>DATLGQ010000130.1:0-7101 GCA_035540435.1 Fimbriimonadaceae bacterium | reverse complement strand
GATCAGAACTACGAGTGGATCATCATCGGGGTCGCCGTCATCGTCGCCGTGTTCATCGACCAGAGCAGCAGGCGACTCGGTGCCCGCGAAACGCGCTAAGGTCGCGGAATCGACTTCCCCATGGAGCGAGAAACGCTCTAGAATGAGGCGATGAGACTGCTGCTCGTTGCCGCGGCCCTTGCCGCTCTCTCGATCGTCGGATGCGCCAAAGAAGAGCATGCGCCCGGTGGGACCGGCGACGCCGCCGGCGCGCCGAAGTCGATCAAGCTCACCATGGTGGCCAAGAGCTCCACCAACCCCTTCTTCCTCTCGTGCCGCACGGGTGCGGAGGAAGCGGCGAAGGCTCTGAGTGAACAGCATGAGATACCGATCGTGCTGGACTGGCGTACACCTCCCAAGGAGGATGGCCAGATCCAGGCGCAGGAGATCGCCAAAGGGGTCAACGAGGGCGCGCAAGGGGTGCTGGTCGCAGTCAGCGATGCGGCCAAAGTCAAGGGAGCCATCGATGAGGCGGTTTCACGTGGCGTGCATGTGGTGACGTTCGATTCCGATGTGCCGGAGTCCAAGCGGCTGACCTTCATCGGCTGCGACAACACGGAGATGGGTCGTCAGGTCATGCAGGAGCTGGCCGACCTGACGAAGGGGAAGGCGAACGTCGCGATCCTGGCGGGCAATCAGAACGCACCCAACCTCAAGCTGCGGGTCGATGGGGTGAAGGAGATCGCGGCCAAGTATCCGGGGATCAAGATCGTCGGCACCTTTTACAACGAGGAGAGCCCGCAAGGCGGAACCGCCGAGGTGATCCGAGTCATGAACGCCTATCCTGAAGTAGACGCCTGGGCGATGATCGGCGGCTGGCCGCTCTTTGCGCCGGCGCTGCTCGAGACGCTAGATCCGGCGAAGGTCCGGGTGGTATCGGCGGACGCCTTGCCCGAACAGCTCGAATATGTGGAGCGGGGGGTTGCGCCGGTGCTGGTCGCGCAGCGCAGCTACGACTACGGATACCGCTCGGTCGAGGTGCTGGTCGAGAAGATTCTGAACGGCGTCGATCCCGAGCCTGTGATCAATCCGGAGCTAACGAAGGTGACGAAAGCGAACCTGCGGGAGTGGGCGGCGCAGCTCAAAGAGTGGGGCTTCACCAACGTGAACGAGAAGTTCCTGCGTTAAACGCAGCGTCCGCGATAAACGCTCGGACACGGGTAAAGCGCGCGAGCAGGCTCGCACACTCCCATAGGGAGGGAACACCCGCGTTACTGAACGCCTCATAATGGGACCCATGCGCAGGTTTTCCCTCCTCCTTTCGACGTCGGCACTGCTGTCCACGCTTATCGGGTGTGGAACCTCGGAATCAGGCGGAATCGCCGGTACCGCCGCGCCTCCCGCCGAACGTGCGGTCACTTTGCGTCTGCAGCCCAAGGAGGGTGAAACCCATACCTACGACGCCACCATGAAGATGACTCTGGGCGCCGGCGAACAGGAGATGGGCCTGGACGTGAAGATGGAGGTCGTGCGCGACGTGACCAAAGTGGAGCCGGGCAAGTTCACGATCAAGGAGTCGGCTCGGAATGTCGAGGTCAGCGGCACCGGGATGCTGGGAGCCATGGCGGAGCAGATGAAGAACAACCTCCAGAGCTCGACCGCAACCAGGGTCTACGATGAGCGCAACAAGATGATCGAGGGAGACGACGGGGCTGCGGCCGCCGCCGGCGCGGGCAACTTCACCGCCATCTATCCAGAAAAGCCGGTGAAGGCGGGGGACACCTGGAGCGACACCCTAAGCGCCCAAGGCACCGACATCAAGGTCAACTACAAGGCTGAGGGCATCGAGCAAATCGCCGGCAAGGACGCCATGAAGATCACGATGGATTTCGAGCCTGACAACGCGATGAAGTTCAAGGGACCCCTGACCTTCTGGGTGGACGTCGAGAGCGGCATCCCCCATCGCGCGGAAGGCACCATCACCGGAGAGCAACAGGGCCAAACGATCAAGATCGAGCTGTCCATGAGGAAGAAGTAAGGCGTATGGAAAGAAGGGGCACCCGTCCCGCTTGAGATCATGATGAGATTGCTGGCCGCCTTCGCGTCGCTGATGTTCGTGCTCGGTTGTGAGCTACAGGACCCCCCGAAACCGCCGCCCAAGCCGACGGACCTGTATCTGGGGCACTGGGTGGCTGACGTCGATGGCATGGAACTCTCCGCTCGCGAGAGGGCCTTCCTGTCCGCCCTGACCCTGGAGTTGAAGCGCGACCGCACCTTCGGCCTCGAGGGCCTGCAAGGCACCTGGGGGCTCCAGCAGTCGAAGCTCGTGCTGCGGCCCGAGACGTTCGGTGGCATGGAGTTTGAGGATCTGGCCCAGGTCGCCGAACCTGGCCGCAGACGTCGAACGCCCGAGGCAGCCCTGAAGGCCCTGCGCGAGCCGCGCGTGTTCGAAATCCTGGAGCCGGGCAAGCGGGTACGCGGCGACATCGGCGGGGGACGGCAGCTAGTGTTCAAGAAGAAGGATTCGTCCTAGAATGAACACAGGCTCTTGAGCGCACTTCCTCAATACCGGCTCCTCCGAAACCTTCCGTCGAGGGACCTCCTGGCTGCGAGCGGGCTCTTCGAGGGACGAGAATCGCAAGTTTCCTTCTTTGCCACCTCAGAGGCGCTGCTCGGCTCACCGCGTGAGTACCGACAGCTGGCCGAACTCGGATTTGAGATCGGAAGCTGCGCCCTGGACGGCTTCACGGATGACGCAGGCGATCTGCCCAACTGGACCATCGAGATGGTCATGGCGGATCTGCGAGATGCCAAGGATCTGCTGGAGGAGGTGCTTCCGGGAGCTTCGAGCTGCTCGTTCCTCATGCCCGGCAGCTCATGCCTTTGCCTGGCAAATCTGGAAGGGCAGGAACTCGTGCCTTACCTGCCGGCGGCCCTGGCGGTGTTTGGCCGGGTGCTGCAGGTTGGAGGCGACAGGGTGGGCCTCCTGTTCGACCGCACGGCCATCGCTCAGGACGTGGATGTGCTGGTGGCGCGATCGCTCGCCGAGGCAGAGGCGATCGTGGCCATCCAGCCTCAGCGCTGACCGGCAGCGCTCTGCGATCTGCGAATGGTTAGGTGTGGTACTCGGCGTTGATCCGGACGTAGCCATAACCCAGGTCGCACGTGTAGATCGTCGACTGCCGGCCGGGCCCCAGGTCCAGGTGGATAAGCACCGCGTCCGCCTTGAGCGCGGCAGAGACGGCTTTGGGATCATACGCGGTGGGCTCTCCGCCTTTGAAGAGCGTAAAGTCGCCGCTGGGAGTCTTCAAGCTCAATCGCGCTTGGGAGACATCGAAAGGCACCCCTGCTCGACCGGCCGCCATCATGATGCGGCCCCAATTGGGATCACAGCCGAACATGGCCGTCTTCACGAGCGGCGACTCCGCGATGGTGCGCGCGATCCGCTCCGGATCCTCACTCCCCCGGACTACGACCTCGACCAGCTTCGTGGCGCCCTCGCCGTCTCGGGCGATCTGTTTGGCAAGGGAAACGCACACCTCATTCAGGGCCGCCCCGAATTGGGCTGCCGAGGGTTTGACTCCGCTCGCCCCCGAGCCCATCACCAGCACCATGTCGTTCGTGGAAGTGTCGGCGTCGACGGTCGTCCGGTTGAAGGATGCCTCGTTCGCCTGAATCAGCGCCTCCCGGAGCTCCGCCGGCTCCAGCACCACATCGGTCACGATGAAGGCGAGCATCGTGGCCATGTTCGGGGCGATCATGCCCGAGCCCTTGGCTACGCCGTAGATGCGCCCCTGGCCCACGTTCGCGGATGCCTGCTTCTCCACCAGGTCGGTGGTAAGGATGGCATCCATAAACCCGTGAGGATCGGCGCCGAGAGCCTTCACGGCCGAATCGATGCCCTTCTCGACCTTCTCCATGTCGAGCTGGCGCCCAATGACGCCGGTGGACGCCACCGCGACCAGACTCGGGTCACATCCCACCGAGCGCGCCGCCAGCGCCGCCATTCGGCGTGTGTTGGCAGCACCCTGGGCGCCGGTGCAGCAGTTCGCGTTGCCGCTGTTGGCGACGATCGCTTGGAGCCGCCCAGGCTCAAGCACCGATTGGGAGTAGTCCACGCAGCTTGCTCGGACCAGGTTCTGAGTGAACACCCCGGCAGCGGCGCAAGGCGCATCGGCCACGATCAGGCCCAGGTCGTTCCGCTTGTTCTTGAGGCCGCACCGGGCACCACCGAACCGAAAGCCCAGCGGAATCAAGGCCACACTCCATCAACCGGGAGACCCGTCTCGGACCGCAGCCCGGCCATCACGTTCAGATTCTGGATCGCCTGTCCCGCCGCACCCTTGACCAGGTTGTCGATCACGCTCACCAGGACGGCGTAGCCGGTTCGCTCATCCACCTCGGCCCAGAGCATGCATCGGTTCGAGCCCACGACCGCCTTGGTGGAAGGAGGGGTGTCGGAAATGGACACAAAGCGCTCGTTCCCGTATGCGCACCGCCACGCGTCGATGATCTCGGAGCGGCGCAAGCCGGGCCGCACTGGAACGTGGATCGTGCTATGGATGCCGCGGGGGACGGGCAGCAGATGCGGCGTGAAGCGGACCTGCAGCCCGCCGAGGGCCTGTTCGATCTCGGGCGTATGCCGATGGCGAACGACGCCGTAAGCTTTGAACCCGCCGCTCATCTCCGCGAAGAGGTAATCGCTCTCGACCTTGGATCTGCCTGCTCCCGAAACCCCCGATTTGGAGTCGATCACCGGGATCCCGGCCACCAATCCCTCTCTACGCAGCGGCTCCAGCGCCAAGAGAGCGGCGGTCGGGTAGCAGCCGGGGTTGGCGATCAGATGCGCCGAACGCAGCGCCTCCGCATCGGCCAGTTCCGTGAGCCCGTAAACCGCCTGGCTCAGGAGCTCGGGCGCGAGGTGCGGACTCCCATACCACTCCTCGTAGAGCTCCGGCGACTTCAGCCTGAAATCCGCCGAGAAATCCACGAGCCGCGCCCCTTGCTCAAGCAGGCGCGCGGCATGAGTCATGGCGAAACCGGCCTCCTGGCAGAGCAGCACGAAGTCTTCCTCGATCTCCTCGGCCACGAACGGTTGCAGCGTCAGGCTGGTCGCGAGCCAGGGGCATTGCTCGCTCAACGGCTTGCCGGCGCTTCGTTCGGAAGTGACCCTCGTCACCCGGAACTTTGGATGGCCGGCGAGCAAGCGGACCGCCTCGGAGCCGGCGTAGCCGGTTGCGCCGACAACCGCGACGGTTCCCGCAGATTCGCCTGACATCGAATGCCCAGGGTACCTGGCAAGCGGCTCGCGCAGGGTCGCCCGGCCCGGTTGTCAGGAACGGCCACATCAGAGAGGTAACCTGAACTCGGTGAGCCGGTAGCTCAGTCGGTAGAGCAACGCCCTTTTAAGGCGTGGGTCCTGGGTTCGAGTCCCAGCCGGCTCACCAATCCTCTTCGGTGGCTCGCTAGGACCTCACGAGCCGCAGGTTCCCGACTTCCATCAGCAGTGGCAGACCCTTGTCGTCGACGTAGATCGTGCGGCCGTCGACGGTCAGCTCGTGGCCCTTGAGGGTTCTCCGTCCCAACTGCACGTCGGCAGGTCCGACGTAACTGCTGGTCTGCATTCGCCACTCCAGCTTCTCCAGATCGAAGCGAAGCGCCTTCACTTCTTCGCCCGGCTTAGGAATGCCGCGGATGAACCAGAACTCGGCGGCGTCCTCGATCCCCTGCCCGTCCGGAACTGGCCTCTGAGCAGTGCGGCGATCGCCCGACCGCTCGTCCACCACGAAAGCCCCTCCCGGGGTGAAGGTCGCCACGATCTGGCGGCGCTGGTTCGTGCCCACGGCTACGGTTTCGAGGTACTTCCTGATCGGGCGGCCGGTCGGTCCATACTGCGACTCGTTCGTCACTCGGATCTCGCCACCGTCCACCCGCAGGTTGAGGATCAACTTGACCGTCTTGATCCCCTCCTTGGACACCATCTGGGTCAAGCTCCCGGTTCCGAACTTCTTGTCGTCGAGGAAGATGTCGTAGCGTGCCTGTGCGTGCGCGGCTGCGGCAAGGCCGACTAGCCAAACTGCGCTCAGCGCCCGTGGGAGTCTCATACACTCACAGACGTCCCGGACGCTCTCAGGTGCCGCTTGAGCGAGGGGAGTATTCTGACGCCATGGCGACGCCGCTGGTGGGTGTGATCATGGGCAGCAAGAGCGACCTTGGCACGATGCAGCCCTGCATCGAGGTCCTGCGTGAGTTCGCGGTGCCGCACGAGGTCGAGGTCGTCAGCGCCCATCGGACGCCCGAGCGCATGGCCGAATACGCCCGCACGGCTCAGGAGCGAGGACTGCGTGTCATCGTCGCCGGCGCGGGCGGAGCCGCGCACCTTCCGGGCATGGTGGCCTCATTCACCACGCTGCCGGTGATCGGCGTTCCAGTTGAAAGCAAGGCGCTCTCAGGCGTCGATTCCCTCTACTCGATCGTGCAGATGCCGGCAGGAGTCCCCGTAGCAACCGTCGGAATAGGCAACGGGCGGAACGCGGGCCTGCTCGCGCTCCGTATACTGGCCCTCGGCGATCCTGGCCTGGCCACGAGTCTCGACCGCTTTCGTCTCGAGCAGCAGGAGCTCGTGAGGCAAATGAACCTGGAGATCCGGGACTAATCCTGTAAATGCGTCAGGATTCGCAATAGCCACGATCTTCAGCCTCTTGAAAAGGGCGTATCCTCTTCTTGAACCAGTGGAGGGCATCGAACAAGAAGGGCTCGAGCGCGCGTTGGCGCTTCGACAGGGCAAGAGGCTCGTGTTCACCAACGGCGTTTTCGACATCCTGCACGCCGGGCACGTGCGCTATCTCAGCCAGGCCAGGCGGCTTGGCGACCTACTGATCGTGGGCATGAACAGCGATCGCAGCGCCCGCTCGCTGGGCAAGGGGCCGGATCGGCCCGTCAACCCCGAAGAAGATCGTCGCGAAGTGCTGGAGGCTCTGCGACCGGTGGATGCGGTCGTGGTCTTCGACGAGCCCACTCCCGTGAGCCTCATCGACCGACTTCGCCCCGAGGTGCATGTCAAAGGGGGCGACTACCGCGCGGAGGACCTGCCGGAGTCGGAGTTGGTCACAAGTTATGGCG
>DATLGQ010000129.1:0-5059 GCA_035540435.1 Fimbriimonadaceae bacterium | reverse complement strand
GGGGTGCGATCAGCATCGTACAGGCTCTCAAGGTTGCCCCGAGAATCCTGCTGGGCGCGAGAAAGGTCAAGCGCGCTCTCGCCACGATCGAGCCCGGCCTCTTCATTCCCATCGACTTCGGCTACGCCAACATCCGCCTCGCGCGGCACGCCAAGAAGCATGGGTGGAAGGTGCTCTACTTCATTCCGCCAGGGTCGTGGAGGAGAGACCGGCAAGGCAAAGATCTACCTGAGGTCACCGACGAGATCGTCACCCCCTTCCCATGGTCCGCCGAGATGCTCCAGTCGATGGGAGCGAGCGCGCACTTCTTTGGACATCCCATCAAGCAGATGATGCGGCAGCCCGAGGGGCCGGTAGAGAGGATCCAGAACCGAATCGCGGTACTGTCGGGAAGCCGCCGGCACGAGATTAAGGAGAACCTCCCGGTCGTCGCACGAGCGTTGCGCGGCGAGGAGGTGGCCGAGTTTGCGGTCGCTCCTTCCACCGACCTTGCATGGCTTCAGGGCCTGTGGGCCAGGTTGGCCCCTCATCGGTCCGCTGATCTCTTCACGCGAGCAGATGTGGCGGGGGTGCTCCGGCGGTCGCAGGCCGCCATCGTCTGCTCGGGCACCGCGACGCTCGAAGCGGCTCTCTGCCGATGCCCGATGGTCGTGATCTATCGCCTCACCAAGCTGATGGAGTTCGAGGCGCGGCTGCTCAAGACGAGACCCAGGTTCGTGAGCCTGCCCAACATCGTGCTCGAGCGCGAGGTCGTGCCGGAGCTGATCCAAGCGGATGCGAGCCCTTCGAACGTGCGGCGTGAGCTGGACCTCCTGCTCGAGGATGGCCCCTCGCGCGCGGCCCAGCTAAAGTCCTTCGAAGAGCTCGACGCCCTGCTCGGCCCCGCCGACGCCATCGCTCGGGCTGCTCAACTTGCACTGAGCCTGCTGCTTGAAGGGCAAAAAACGGACGTGCGCGGAACTTAGGTCAGGAGCGACAATCATCTCCGAAAGGAACTCCATACAACCTACATGCAGTGATATCGCCCTCGCCTCGATGAAGAGGCGGGGGCTTTCTTATTGCGGCGGCTATAGTTGGGGCATGGCCCTGCTGTGCAGTCTCATAGCCACCGTCATGACACAAGCCCCCATACCGATCGTCCCGAAACCGCTATCGGTGGAACCAGGCGAGGGCTCCTTTGCCCTCTCGAGGCGGGTGCAGATTGCAGCCGAAGCCCCGCTGAATCGGGAGGCGAAGCACCTGCAAAGGCATCTGCGAGTCGCACTCGGTCAGGAGCCCAAGCTTTCGGCCGGCGGGGCGATCCGACTCCGAATCGATCAAGCCCTCGAGCGGCTCGGCCCGGAGGCTTACACGCTCGAGGTCCGGCCAGACCGCATCTTCATCAATGGAGCGTCACCGGCCGGAGTCTTCTATGGGATCCAAACACTGCGTCAGTTGCTGCCGCCGGACTCCTTCGGGGCCGCGTACGAAAGCTATGACTTGCCCGCCATCAGGGTGCTCGACAAGCCGCGATTCGGTTGGCGAGGGGCCCACCTCGATGTTGGCCGCCACTTCATGCCGAAGGACTTCGTGCTCCGGTTCCTCGACCTGATGGCGCTCCACAAGCTGAACACCTTCCACTTCCACCTGACGGAAGACCAGGGGTGGCGCGTCCAGATCGAGGCCTACCCGAAGCTGACCCAGATCGGGTCGGTGCGGAAGGAGACCATGGCCGGGCACTACCGCGAAGGCAGGTTCGACGGCAAGCCGCATGGCGGCTTCTATACGCGGGCCGAGCTGCGCGAGATCGTGGAATACGCGGCGGAGCGTCACATCACCGTCGTGCCGGAGATCGAGATGCCGGGACACGCCTTGGCTGCACTGGCCGCCTACCCGGAGCTTTCCTGCACGGGCGGTCCCTTCGAAGTGGGCACCAAGTGGGGCATCTACGAAGATATCTTCTGCACGGGTAACGAAGACACGTTCAAGTTCGTGGAGACGGTGCTGTCCGAGGTGCTGGAGATATTCCCCGGCAAGTTCATCCACATTGGCGGAGACGAAGCGCCCAAGGCGAGGTGGAAGGCCTGCCCCAGGTGCCAGGCGAGGATCAAGGCCGAGGGGCTGAAGGACGAGCATGAGCTTCAGAGCTACTTCATCAAGAGGGTGGACAAGTTCCTCACCGCCAAGGGACGGCGGCTCATCGGCTGGGACGAGATCCTGGAAGGCGGGCTGGCTCCGGGCGCGGCGGTGATGTCCTGGCGCGGTGAGGCAGGCGGCATCGCGGCAGCCAAGGCCGGCCACGACGTGGTGATGGCGCCCAACAGCCACACCTACCTCGACTACTACCAGAGCCGCGACACTGCGAAGGAGCCGGTGGCGATCGGGGGGTTCACCGATCTGCGGAGGGTCTACCTTTACGAGCCCGTGCCATATGCGTTGTCGCCCGAGGAAGGGCGGCATGTGCTGGGCTCCCAGGGCCAGCTCTGGACGGAGTACATCCCGACGCCCTCGCACGTCGAGTACATGGCGTATCCGCGATTGTCGGCGCTTGCGGAGGTCGTGTGGTCCTCTCCGCTGCAACGCTCCTATGAGGAGTTCCTGCCGCGTATCCAGGTCCATCTCCAGCGCCTGAAGGCTCTGGGGGTGAACTTCCGGCCACTGGACCGATGAGGCGCGCTTAGACCTCACCGCGATGATTCAGCGCGAGGATCGGGGAAAGGTGGAGTGGCGAACCATCATTCAGCCATCTTGACGAGACCGGTTGCCCAGCGGTGGCGGAGTCACACGTTGGCTATCACGGTCGGGCTTGATCTTTCGTAATAGGTTCCTAATGTTCTCGTCCGAGTGAAAGATTCCGAATCCGACGATGCGGCAGGTCATGGGGTCGATGATCACGTGCCTTCGCTCGACGATCTCCTCGGGCCCTGCGCCGCCAGATGTTCCATGCACCACCCAGCGGCCCATGATCTTGGACACCTTGAAGGGCTTCGACTTTCGCATATAAGCCTCGCCGTATTGACCCTCCAGTACGGAAGAGGCAATCTGTATCGCGATCTTCTCATTGGGCACTAAATCAGGCCATCCCTTCTGCCGCCGGTCTCCTCCGCCGAAATGTGGCTGCGGCGCGAGACACCCGGCGATAATCAAACTGATCAGCATGTTCATGAGCTTTATCCATTTTTTGGTGGCGATACACTAGGTCAGACCATGGAACGGTTCTGCGAACGCTCCACGCGCAGGACCTACTCCATGCCAACGGCGTCGATCAGAGATTCAAGCAGGATCCCGTACGGGTTCGGCACATAATCCGACCCAGAGAGAAACCCATATTCTACGAGTTCACTGGCAAGTGCACCTCGAACCGTCTCCACATCGCTGCCATCGATCCCTCCCGGTGCAACGCTCGCTGCCAAGTGCGGCAGGCGTCTTGACAAAACGTCACTCAGAACCAGTTTCTGCCACGCATCGAGTTCCTTCATGCTCGTTCTTAAAGCCTCCCATCTTCTGGTCGGCGGATGACTCAAAGAGAGTCGGCGGAGGGACGCCCCGGTAACGACTCATAGAGGAGGACGCTCAGACGACGGAAGGGCTCCGGTTGAAGTGAACAAACAGCCCCGTTCTCAACGACTCCGTGGTGGTCGACGTAAACGACCCGCCGCCCCTTGGTCCGAATCCTCAGCATGAGGCGTGCTTCGCGAAGTTGCGCAGGGTGGGATTCAATGAGAAGCAGTTGCAGAAGCTCTCGGTTTTTAGGAGCCAAGAGCGAAGTGATCATCGTAAGAGGCTCGCTCAATTCGAACTTTCGATTGGGGCACGACCTCACCGCACTCGTAGCTGTCACACAACCTCACGGAAGTTACGACTTCATCTCCGACGGCTTGTACAGCAAGCACGAACGCGAATAGGGGCAAAGCACTATTCACCTCCTCGGGGCCCTTGTCCGGCTCGCATCGATGATGGCCATCCGAAGCAGACCTTAGCACCAACACCCTACGCGCGGGCGAAGCTCCAGGGCACTCTTGTCTGGGGAACGCACCGGCGGGGCAGCATGAGACCATGCTGTATTCTGCGACCCCTTCGGGTCGGCTGTTGTACGCGTTCCCTACCCCGGGTCGTTGACCGGGGCTAACGATCTGCCACGCCTCCGGCGGGCCCTCCGCATACAAGCTCCGTCGTTCGTCGTTCCGGCGTTCGTCGCCCATTGTTCATCGTTTTAGAGCCGGTCGACCATCACCTTGAGCGCCCGTGGCTCGACCTTGATCGTCACGGGTGTCACCGCGACCACCGCGTCGTCCGCATGCACGTTCATCGGCCGCCGGGTTTCGATTCGGATTTCGCGCGCCTGATACGCGGCAACTTTGGGAAGCTCCCGATGGAGCTGCGCCCGAATTGCGCGGTAGTAGGGGATGAACTCGCGCCGCCGCAGGTCGCCCACCACGATTACGTCCAGGTGATCGTCCGTCAGCCTCGCGCCGGGCGCGATCGGGAGTCCCTGCGCCATCCGATAGCTGTTGGCGACGGTCGTCCATACCGCCCGTTCCTCCACCTGTTCCCCGTCCAGAAACAGGCGGATGCGCCGGGGTCGCATCGCGAAGAAGACCCGCAGCATGGCCAGTACGCCGCGGAAGAAGTTCTTGTTGGTGCCCGAGCCGTAGAGGGCCAGCGCGTCCGCGAAGAGTCCCACCCCGGCGACCTCCGTGAAGTAGTGATCGCCGATCCGGCCCAGGCTCACCTCCAGCACCTGCCCGTCGTGCAGGACCCGCAGGGCCGTCGGCAGGTCAGCCGGTAGGCGCAGGGCCGTGGCGAAGTTGTTGAAGGTGCCTTGGGGGATGATCGCGAGCGCGGTGTCCTGGTGGGCAAACTCGCCCACCACCCGCCCTATGGTTCCGTCGCCACCGGCCACCGCTACCACCGGCGCCTTGGCGCCCACGAGCCGGCGGATCTCGGCCCGCATTTGCTCGGGTGTGTCGGTAGCGATCACTTCCGCCTCGACGCCGACCGATTCGACGAGCCGGCGCATCTGGTCGAGCCCGCCGCCCACTTTCAGTGCGCCGGCCTTGGAGTTCATCAGGATAGGGAT
>DATLGQ010000128.1:0-4188 GCA_035540435.1 Fimbriimonadaceae bacterium | reverse complement strand
TGTGAAGCGAGCCGGTGATGTTGGGCGGCGGGATGGTGATCGAGTAAGGAGTCCTGCCGGATGCGGGATCAGGTTGGAAGAGCCCCTCCTCCTCCCATCGGGCGTACCATTTTTGCTCGACCAGCGACGCGTCGTAGCGCGGCGCGAGTTCAGATTCGGCCATTCGAGATGTCCTCCCTTTCCTGTCGTGAAAGTGGGCGGATTCTACCCGCGACCCCTCCAATGTTCCACGTGGAACATTACTTGCCGCGCGAGAAGAGTTGCCGGATGACTTCTTCGATCTCGACTTCCTCAATCGAGACGTCTTGAACCTGAAAGTTCTGAAGGACGGCCGAGGTTACAGCGGCCGTCTCGGATCGTGGGATCTCGAGCACCGCGGACGAGTCCTCGTGGAGTACAACTTGGCCGTAACGGTCCAAGTCATCCCTTTCGACCGGATCTTGAAAGACCAGCCGCAGACGACGCGTATCGCTGAACTGCCGCGAGAGCGACGCCAGGGTTCCTTCGTAGACGAGCGTGCCCTTATCGATCACGACCACCCGGTCGCAAAGCTCCTGCACATCCTGCATGTAATGGCTTGTCAGGAGGATGGTGCAGTTGTCTTCGGCGTGTAGCTCCTTGAGAAAGTCGCGGATCCTCTTCTGAGAGACGACGTCCAGGCCGATCGTCGGCTCGTCGAGGAAGACGACCTGCGGGGAGTGAAGCAACGCCGCGACCAACTCGCACTTCATGCGCTCGCCAAGGCTGAGTTTGCGGACCTGGGTGTTCACCTTCTCCGTGAGTTGCAGGCTCTCGATGAGGAACTCGACACGCCGCTTGAACTTGGACTCCTCAACCTCGTAGAGCTCCTTGAGCACCATGAAGCTCTCCCATGCCGGCAGGTCCCACCAGAGCTGCATTTTGTTGCCCATCACAAGCGCGATCCGGCGGAGCATCTCCGGCTTTCGGTCGAAGGGCGTGTGCCCCAGGACCCGCACCTGGCCCGACGTGGGCAAGAGGATGCCACTGAGCATTTTCAGGGTCGTGGTCTTGCCGGCGCCGTTGGGTCCGAGGAAGCCGACGAGCTCGCCCTGATTGATCCTTAAATCAACATCTCTCACCGCCTCGATGATGTTCTTCTGGCGGCTGAAGAGGCCCTTGACGGCGCCGAAGATGCCGGGCGACTTCTTGTGCGTGACGTAGTTCTTGCTCAGCTTATCCGTCTCGACCGCAACCGACATGGCGCGGGAGCTTACCGCAGGATCAGCCACACGCCGAGCGAAGCCAGGAGGAGGGAGTCGATTCGGTCCAGCAGGCCGCCGTGGCCCGGCAGCAGCGACCCGCTGTCCTTTTGGCCGAGGCTTCGCTTGAGCGCGCTTTCGAGTAGGTCGCCCGCCTGCCCAAGGACTCCCATCGCCAGTCCCGCCAGTGCTGCACGACGCAAGTCGATTCCGAGCCAGGGCGCCAACGCAAGTGCAACAGCGAGCGCGGCCAGCAGGTTCGCCACGGCCCCTTCCCAGGTCTTGTTGGGCGAGATGGCCGGCGCCAATGGGGTCTTACCGAAGGATCGCCCGATGAAGATAGCGGCCGTGTCACCCGCCCACAGCGGGAGCAGTGCCAGCAAGACCACGTTGCTCATGTTCCAAGCGCCAGCGGCCGGGAGCAGCTGGTGCAAAAGCGCGAGCGAGTACAAGGCGCTTGCTGGGTAGAGGCCGGCGATCTCGATGTAAATCCAGCGCCGGCACCCCTTCATGATCGCAGCCCATGCCAGGATGCCAAGGCCAGCCAGGCCGGGGAGCCATGCTGCCCACCCTTGGGTCTGCACAAGGGCCCATGCGCCGGCGCCCCAGAGGATAAGGCCTCCAACGGGAGGAATCCAACTCCGACGACCGGTGGTCATATGAGCCAGTTCGAGGCTACTGATGACCACGGCTAGGCCGCCGAGGATGAGCAAGGGCAGAGGCGAGGTGCTGAACACCGCCAGCAGGACCAGCGGGATCAACGCCAGAGCGGTTAGGACGCGGGCCCTCAAAGCTAGTTCATATCAGGCTGGGATAGGCGAAGGGCGATTTGAACCCTGTTTTCACAGCGAAGCTTCCTCATGATGGTGCTGACGAGATTCTTCACGCTTTGCTCCCGCAGACCAAGGATCGAGGCGATGCGGCGGTTCGGCAATCCCTTCGCCACCAATTGAGCCACCTCACGCTCTCGAGGCGAGAGAGTAGGAGTGGAGCCATAGGGCACGAGCGGTTCATGCACGCTGCGGGCACGCCCAGCGGCGGCGGCGCCGCCACGCACGGCCCGGAACAACGACTCCCCGCCGGCGTTTCGCGCGACGATCGCGTCGACCGGCGCCTCTCCGCTCATCTCATGCGTCTCGATCCCCACTAGCCGGACCTTGCCCTTCAGGCTCGTCAGCCTGTCCCTCGGGGTGCGCTTCAAGGACGGCTCGTCGATCACGATGGCGTCGAGGTTCTGCCCGGCCGCGGTGGACAAGATGCTGTCGATGCTGTCGGCGCTTACGTCGACCCGGATGCCGCCCACGTAAGTTAACAAACTCGCAACACTTTCTCCGAATAGCCGATCCTGGATCACTAAGCCAACATGCATTGTTCTTCTAGCCTAACACCCATCTCCCATCGAAAGATACGCGGGTGAGAGGACATAAGTCCCTAATCGGTCAGGAACTGGCTGATCTTCTTCTTCACGCGCTGCAGCGCGTTGTCGATCGACTTGGTGTGACAGTTGAGCCGCTTGCCCATCTCCTGGTAGGACATGCCCTCCAGATAGTATCTAAGAACTGAGTGCTCCAGGTCGCTCAGCGCCTGCTTCATCATCTCGTGGAGGTCCTTCGGCAAGCGATGGGGTGCGCAGGTTGCCTCGGGCATCAGGGTCTCCCGGTCGGCGATCACGTCGGCCAAGGGTGTGTCGCTCGCTTCGTAGGCCATGGTCCGGCTGAGCGAGACGTAGCCGTTGAGAGGAACGTGCTTTTGACGGGTCGCGGTCTTGACTGCCGTGATGATCTGGCGGGTGACGCACATTTCAGCGAAGGGACGGAACTTGCTGAGTCGGTCGAAGCGGAAGTCGCGGATGGCCTTGCAGAGGCCGATCATGCCCTCCTGAACCACGTCCTCGTGATCCGCGCCGACCACGAAGTAGGCTTTCGCCTTGTTCTCTACGAGAGGCCGGTAACGGTTGACCAGCACTTCCGCTGCTGCGCGATGGCCGCGTTTGGCAAGTCCCACCACCTCTTCGTCCTGCATCCCTTCGTACAGGGGAAAAGTCTGATGTTGACCATTTGGTTGATCCGGTCCCCCCAGCAGCATCTGTGAGCTTTGTCCCTCTACATCATCAAGGCACGGCCCAGTCTAAGCAAACCGCCATGGCAATGTCAACGAGCAGCCAGGGGCGGCCCCAGGGATCGGGCCAAAGGAGAAAGGGTGGCCCCACGGGCCACCCTTTCATGGTCTGGAGGACGACAGCTACGGGTTGACCGTGACTTTGATCGTCGTGCTGTAGGGCTTCTTGAGGCCGAAGGCGTCGCTGATGGTCAGGGTAACCGTGTAGTCGCCCGGCCTTCGGAACTTCCGCCGAACTGATTGACCCTCCGCATCCTCTTGAATGCCATCGCGGGCGTCGAAGTCCCAGCTATAGCGGAGAATGCTGGAGCCTCCAAAGCCGTTGGCGATGAACTCCACCTCGTCCCCCAGCGCCAAGTTCAGCGAGCGGTAGTTCGGCTCGCCGGTGATGGGCGTGGCGTCGGTGAGAACGGTGATGTCGCCGACGTAGAACGTGCCGGTCGAGTCGGCCGAAAGCGCAATCGAGCGAATCTGCTTGTTCGTCTTGTCGAGGCCCGCGATCCGCTGGAGAGGTACCGCCACCGTCTTCCAACCTCGCTCGCCCGAGCTGCTGGTAATCGGCACATAAGCTTCGCTCTTCTTGCCGTCGGTGGTCGTGATCACCACTCGAAGCTGCTTGATGGTGGGACTCGACTGCTGGGCGGAAGCGCCACCGCCACCGGGCGCACCAAATCCGGGAGGCGCGCCCTGACCACCCAGTCCGGGAGGGGCTCCGCTGCGCTGACCGCCCCCACCGATGGGAGGCCCCCCGCGCAAACCGCCACCACCACCACCGGCCGCCGCGCCGCCAAGGTCTCCGCCTCCGGGGCCGATGCCGGGACCGCCGCCGCCAGGCCCCAGTGTGGTCGAT
>DATLGQ010000127.1:0-3555 GCA_035540435.1 Fimbriimonadaceae bacterium | reverse complement strand
AGGTCCCGAAGCTGGGCATCCTGGAGTGGTTCCGAGCCGGCGACGAGGCCAGGGTGGAAGCCGTGCTGCGCGACCTTCGCGACTTGGGGATACAGGAGCTTCGAACTGGCGTATCTTGGGCCGAATGGCACAAGCCTGAGGGCCGGCGCTGGTTCGAGTGGCTATTGCCCAGGCTGGCGAGCGAAGTGAGCGTTCTGCCCTGTGTGCTCTACACCCCCCCTTCGATCGCCTTGGCGCCGCGTTCCGCTGCTCCTCCCAAGAATCCGAAGCATTACGCCGACTTCATCGACGTGCTGATCAGCGGATTTGGAGATTGCTTCGAGTACATAGAGTTCTGGAACGAGCCCAACAACCTCAGCGAGTACGACTGGACCCTCGACCCACAGTGGCTGAGGTTTTGCGAGATGGTCGGTGGGGCTGCCTACTGGTCCAAGCAGAGGGGTAAGAAGACGGTGCTCGGCGGCATGTCTCCCGCTGATCCGAACTGGCTCTCGCTCATGTTCGAGAGGGGCCTCATGCAGCACATCGACGCGGTCGGGCTTCATGGCTTCCCAGGAGCTTGGGAGACGGCTTGGGAGGGCTGGGAGGCGAACGTAGCCAAGCTTCAGGCGGTGCTCGACGCTCATGGGAGCGGCGCCGAGATCTGGATCACGGAAGCGGGATACTCCACCTGGCGAAACGATGAGTACGGTCAGCTGAGGGCCTTTCACGATGCCAAGAAAGCTCCTGCGGCGCGCCTCTACTGGTATGGAGCCTATGATCTCGACCCGATGGTGCCGACGGTGGACGGCTTTCACAGCGACGAGCGGGAGTACCACTTCGGACTCAAGCGAGCCGACGGAACTCCGAAGTTGCTCTATCGGATCTGGAAGACAGGCGGATTGAAGGCGGTAGCGGAAACCGCGCAACTTCCCCATGGTCTTCGCCGACCCCGACGCGCGAAGGCGGCTCTCATAACCGGCGGGGCAGGCTTCATCGGCACGAACGTCGCGGACCGATTGCTCAGCAGCGGCAAGCCGGTGGTGCTGCTGGACAATCTGAGCCGGGCAGGCGTGGAGACTAACCTTCGCTGGTTGCTCCAGCACCATTCACAGAACCTGGAAATCGAGATTGCCGATATTCGAGATCCGTTTGCGCTGAAGCGGGCGCTGGCAAATGTCGACCAGGTGTTTCACTTCGCCGCGCAGGTGGCAGTGACCACCAGCCTCGACGCGCCTATTCACGATTTCGACGTCAATGCACGGGGCACGCTCAACCTGCTCGAGGAGATTCGGGCTCTGCCGGAGCCGCCGTCGCTGCTTTTCACGTCGACCAACAAGGTTTACGGGGCCTTGGACGACATCGAAATGGTGGTCAAAGGTGATCGCTATGAGCCCAAAGATCTGGTGACCAAGACCGCGGGCATCGGTGAGGATAGGCCCCTGGATTTTCACAGCCCCTATGGCTGCTCCAAGGGCGCGGCGGACCAGTACGTGATCGACTACGCCCGAACCTTTGGCATCCCAGCCGTGGTGTTCCGGATGAGCTGCATCTATGGGCCTCACCAGTTTGGAACGGAGGACCAGGGGTGGGTCGCTCACTTCATGATCAAGGCGTTGCAGGGCGAGGCGATCACGCTCTACGGCGACGGGAAGCAGGTGCGCGATGTTCTCTTCGTCGAGGACCTCGTCGAGGCGATGCTGCTTGCTCAGCAGAAGGCCGAGCAGCTGTCGGGCCAGGCCTTCAACATCGGTGGCGGGCCTGGCAACGCGATCTCACTGCTCGAACTGGTGGCCCGAATCGAAGACCTTGGCGCGCGTAAGGTTCCGGTCCGCTTCGAGGGCTGGCGTCCCGGCGACCAGCGTTACTACGTCAGCGACACGACTAGGTTCGCTCAGGCAACCGGTTGGCGCGCCAGGTTCGACGTGGCCCGAGGGGTCGATGAACTCTACCAGTGGCTGGCTGGGGCACGGCGAGCGAGCAAGCCTTTGGCCGCCGCTCGCTCGAGAGGAAGGGTTGCGTAAGATGCAGAGGGGGAGAAGTTGCAGCAGCCGTTATTGCAGGAACAACAGGCAGGAACCCGCTTCATGAGGGCAGCCGTCCTCAAAGAGCCGCTACGGATCGAGATCGAGGAGGTGCCACTTCCCGATCCTGGGCCTCAGGAAGTGCGGGTCAAGATCGAGGGCACTGGGGTGTGTGCCTCCAACATCCCACCTTGGGAAGGACGCGAGTGGTTCACCTATCCGATGGAACCCGGCGCGCTCGGCCATGAGGCTTGGGGGCTGGTGGATGAGGTCGGGCCCGGCGTGGGCGATCTGCGCCCAGGCGACAAGGTTGCGTTCCTTTCGAGCCACGCTTACGCCGAGTTCGACGTGACGCAGGTCGGCAACGTCGTTCGCATCCCGCCCGAGTTGGGTGGCGTACCCTTCCCAGCCGAACCGTTGGGCTGCGCCATGAACATCTTCCGTCGAAGCGGGATCGAGGCCGGCATGACCGTCGCCATCGTCGGAATTGGGTTCCTGGGGTCGCTTTTGACGCAGCTCGCCGCAGCCAAAGGGGCGCGGGTGATCGCCATATCGCGGCGACCATTTGCGGAGGACATGGCCCGGCAGATGGGGGCAAGCGAAGTAATCCCGATGGATGATCATTGGCAGATCATCGAGCAGGTCAAGAACCTGACTGGGGAGCGGCTTTGCGAGGTGGTCATCGAAGCCGTGGGCAAGCAGTGGCCGCTGGACTTGGCGGCGGAGCTGACGGGAGTCCGAGGGCGACTGGTCGTCGCCGGCTATCACCAGGACGGGCCGCGACAGGTCAACATGCAGCTCTGGAACTGGCGTGGCCTCGACGTGATCAACGCCCATGAGCGGGACCCTGAGATGTATCGGCTGGGAATGGAAGATGCGGTGAAAGCGGTCGCGTCGGGCGCACTCGACCCGACGCCGCTCTACACCCATCGCTACCGACTGGATGAACTCGGCCGCGCTCTCGACGACACCCGTGACCGGCCCCAGGGGTTCATGAAGGCGCTGATCATCATGCAGGAGGGAAGCGGGTCATGATTCACCGGATCTTGATGACTGCCGACACCATCGGCGGAGTGTGGTCCTACAGCATGGAACTCGCACGGGCGCTGGCTCAACAGGGAGTCGAGGTGGTGCTCGCCACGATGGGGCGCCGGATGAACGACGACCAGCGACAAGAAGCTGCGCGCGTGCCCGGCTTGCGAGTGTTCGAAAACGAGCTCAAGCTCGAGTGGATGGATGAGCCCTGGGAGGACGTGCGGCGGGCGGGAGAATGGCTGCTGTCCATACAATCAAAGACGAAGCCGGACCTCGTTCACCTGAATGGCTACGCTCATGGGTCCCTCGACTGGGGAACTCCGGTAGTAGTGGTGTGCCATTCGTGCGTGCTGTCATGGTGGCGCAACGTGAAGGGTGAGGAGGCGCCCGTCTCGTGGCAACGTTACGCCGCCGAGGTCGAGGAGGGACTGGCCAGGGCCGGCACGGTGGTCGCGCCAAGCCACGCGATGCTCGACGAGGCCGTCCGCTACTACGGTCCCTTCGGCAGGACTCGGGT
>DATLGQ010000126.1:0-2428 GCA_035540435.1 Fimbriimonadaceae bacterium | reverse complement strand
GCTGCGGCCAGCGCTACATGATCGCCGCTACGAGCAAGGACGGCGGATACGTGCCGTTCGAGTCCTGGCTTCATCTGGAGCGATGCCAGCGGTGTGAGCGCTTGATCGAGAAGGACCGGAGGTTGACGACGACTTGAGGACTGGATGAACAACTACGAGGCTGCGATGCAGCACGCTGCCGACATTTACGCAGATGGCATCGCGGCGCTTCGAGCGAAGGACATCGCGGCGAGCGTGACGCAGACCGGCGGCATGTGCCTCGCAATCGAGGGCGCGGTTCCGAACGGCCGGGGCTACTGGCTACTTACGGGCTCAGAAGGCCCGCTGCCGTGGGACCGTGAGGCCGACCTGACCGGCTGGGGGCTCGGCATCTACGACGAGAACGGAGATGAGGTGGTTGCGATGTTCGATCAGTCAACGCTAGGCGAGCAGAAGAGCACCGCAGTCGACGCCGCCGTGCGGCTCGTCTACGCCGCTGTCTGCGACTCTCAGGCCGACAGATGAGCGAGCTACCCTACGACCCGGCCGACTACCCGCCCGGACCGGTCGATCGCTGCTATGGTTGCTGGCTCGACAGGCGCAATGGCGAGGCGGCCTACCAGCACGCTGGGACCGGCAGGTACTTCTGCCACTCCCACACCGAGGCGATCGTCTCATGGGAGATCGACGGCCTCACCGAGTGGGCCGAAGAGGGCTACCCGGACGACGAGACGCACACCAACTTCGCTGGCATGACCGGCTGGACCGAGCCGAGGGACGAAGATCCTCGATGGCCGCCCGCCTGGCTTGTTGAGCCAGATTCAGACTGATCTGGACGCCGCACCACAAACCGACAGGAGACTGAGTGTCGCACAACGTCGACACCTGGCGGCCCGTAGGCTTCGATGAGTACATCGGCCAAGCCGCCGTGAAGGAAGAGCTGCGTGTTCACATTGCCGCAGCGATAGCGCAGGACAGGCCTCTCCCCCACATCTTCCTCTACGGCCCCCCAGGCGCAGGGAAGACCTCTCTAGCGAAGGTGCTTGAGGATGAGACGGGGGACGAGATGCACGCCGAGGTCTGTCCGATCGACCTGAGGGTGCTCACTGATCTCGTCACCTCGCACGAGGGCATCCTGTTCCTCGACGAGATCCACAACCTGAAGCGCTCGGTGCAGGAGGCCATGCTGCCCCTGCTCGAGTTCGGGCACATCAAGCATGGACGCTTCACCGTGAAGTCTGGTTGGCTGACGATCGTTGCCGGCACGACCGAGCGCCAAGCAGTGATCAAGCCCCTTCGGGAGCGGTTTCCGATCAAGCCACGCTTCGCCGCCTACACCGACGAGGAGATGAATCGGATCTGTCTCAGCATGGCTGTCAAGGCTGGCCTGGAACTCGACGCTGCCACGTGCAGCGGCATAGCTCGAGCTGCCGGCGGAGTGCCCAGGACGATCAGGAACATCCTCACCGCAGCGGACGCTCTGCAAGCCAGTGAGGGCTCGATGCCCTCTCTCGATCAGATCCTGGGCCTGCTCGGGATCGATTCGGACGGCCTGACGCCGGACGAACGTCACTACCTGTTCGGGCTCCGTGACCTCGGGGGTGTTGCTGGACTCGATACGCTGTCAAACTTCCTACATGACTCTCCCGCCACACTGAGGGAGACCGAGCGAACGCTTGTTCGAAAGGGGATGATTGTCTTCACGAGCCGAGGAAGAGAGCTCACCTCGATGGGCCATCGAAGGATTCGCGGGCCCGAGGTTTCAGGGCGCCGACGGTTGGAGAGAACTGCGCCAGTACGAGGTGTCGGGTGAGTTCAGTCGCGACGCGGCTGGAGCGCCAGGCTGCCTATCGAACCGGACAAACGCCGCAAACCATACCAAACCGGCCCTTCAAAGGGAAAATAGCGATGAACACCACGAGTCACGCACCCGCTGACTCCGCGGTCCGGGAGCTCCTCGCTCTGGACGACGACGAGTTCCGCCGTGTCGTCGACCGCGACGTTCGGGCTCCGGACCCCGCTCGCCAGGTCGCAGCACTACGCCACCCTGCAGTAGTCGATCGCTGGCGTCGCTGCCTCACCGCGTCCAAGATCAGCGTTGAGAGCCAGCTGGCTGCCAAGGCCTCGGAGCTCCGAGCGGAAGCAGCCCGAGCCAAGGCCAGCGGCTCCTTCGACAAGAAGGCCTACCACGAGATGGTCGCTCGCTACGAAGACTGGCGAGCGGGAGCCCTGCGCTTCAAGAGCGGGATGGAGATTCGGCTAACGGAGGCTCGCCACCTTTGGACCGAGCTCGAGATGGTGTCGAACCTCAAGAAGGAGCACAGCCTCCTCAAGGAGCGAGTGGTTCGACTGGAAACCGAGCTAGCCGTAGCGAAGGCCGCGATCCGAAACCATCGAGAGGTGGCCTTCGAGGACGGGGTCGAGCCAGAGCCCATTGACGAAAAGCTCT
>DATLGQ010000125.1:0-6435 GCA_035540435.1 Fimbriimonadaceae bacterium | reverse complement strand
TACTCGGACGCGAGGGAGTAGCCCGCAGTAGACTTGGGCCGGTGCGCAAGGCGATCGTCGACGTCGGCTCGAACTCGATCCTGCTGCTCGTCGCCGAACGGCGCGGGGACGACTGGGAGCCAGTTCTGGAGACGACTGCGGTGACCGCACTGGGAGAGGGCACCAAAGAAACCGGACTCCTTGGCGAGACGAGCATGGTTGCCACGCTGCTCGCCCTGAAGGAGGCCTTCGACCAGGCAAGCCAGGCGGGCGCGCAGGATGTATTAGCGAGGGCCACCATGGCGGCACGCATCGCCCGCAACACGGATGATTTTCTGGCTCGCGCCGCCGCCCAAGGGACACCCGTCGAGGTGCTGCCTGGCGAGGAGGAGGCGCGACTCGGATTGCTTGCCGTGACGACGGATCCCACCTTCGCGGCCCAGGATAGCGTTTCGATGATCGACGTGGGCGGCCACAGCACCGAAATCGTGCTCGCGCGCCGAGAGCGAGACATCTGGCACGAAAACTTCAGGCGCAGCTTTGCGATCGGAACCTTGGGGCTACGGGGGAGCTTGCTCAACGAGGAAAGCCCCTCGTTCTCGGCCCGGCTTGCCGCGGCCGTGGAAGTCGACGGCCACCTCGCGCCCCTCGCAGAGGTTGCGCCGACATCGGATGTGACCGTCACCCTCGGCGCCACCGGCACGAACTTGGCTTCGATTCGCGACCGGGCCCGCGATTGGAACCCCCAGCGGGTTCATGGCGCGCACCTGAGCTACGAAGAGATCTCCAAGGCGGTTGGGTGGCTGAGCGGCCTGACCGACTCGGAGCGCTCGCAAGTTCCGGGCGTCGAGCCTGGACGTGAACGAACGATCCATATCGGCGCCCTCATCCTTGAGCGAGCCATGCATGCGCTCAGGGTCGAGGGGTGCCGCGTGAGTGTGCGGGGTTGGAGGCACGCCCTGCTGCATGAACAGTAGATACGCAAACCGTGCGACTTGTACTATGATTAGCGAGTGTTTCCGCATCACGACGCTCGTCGAGGCTTTGCTTACGCAGGACTGAGCTTCTTGGCTCTGGGCCTTGCGGGCTACATCGGGACCAGCCAGTTCAAACCGCGCCCAGAAGTTGTCGTCAACCAACTGGACGCCCCGATGCCCGTCTCGTCCGACGCTCAGCGCATCCACGTGCATGTCGTGGGAGCCGTGCGCAAGCCCGGCGTCGTCGAGATGCCCTCTGGAGCCAGGGTGCATGAGGCGATCGAACAGGCCGGCGGTGCGTTGCCGGGCGCAGATCTGGAAACCCCGAATCTGGCGGCGGTGCTGCAGGACGGCGAACAGGTGCGCGTGGAGCTCAAGGGCCAGACCCCTTCGCCTCAGCTCGCAGAAGCAGACCCTCCTTCTTCGTCCAATGCGGCCGCGCCCAAGCCTTCTGCCCCTCGCGGAAAGATATCGCTGAACACCGCGACCCTCGCCGAGCTCGACACCCTGCCAGGCATCGGTCCCGCGACTGCCAGGAAGATTATCGAGTATCGCAAGACACACGGAGGCTTCACGTCCATAGAAGAGCTGCTGGCAGTGAGCGGCATCGGGCCCAAGAAGCTCGAAGCCCTGCGAAAGCAGGTGAAGCTCTGATCGATCTTGCCTCATCTCTGCAACAGCTAACAGCATGGGAATCGCCCGTGCCAACCGATGCCATGGATGTGAGCGCGCCTCCACCGGGGCGCGACCAGGGGAGGGAACGCCACGGAAGAGCTGAGCCAAGCTGATTGGGACGACTTTTATCGAGCCACCTTGCGCAAGCCCCTGCATCCCTTGTTCGAGCATCTCGAAGGGGTCCTTCCGGCCGGCGCCGATGCCCTCGACCTCGGCTGCGGGGTCGGCCATGGCACCTTGTTCTTGCTCGAGCGCGGCTTTCGAGTTACTGCAGTCGACGCGGAAAGCAGGGCACTCGATATCCTGCGATCACGCGTGTCATCCGCGCATCGCGTCAGTCTAATCGCTTCACGTTTCGAGGATTTCGAACCGCCGCCCTGTGATCTGGTTCTAGCCTTCTTCAGCTTGTTCTTTATGCCGGCGGAGGCGTTCAAGACCTTCTGGCAGAAGCTCGTGGCGGCGATGAGGCCCGGCGGCGTTTTCGCAGGCCAATTCTTGGGCGTAAACGATGAGTGGCGCGACAGGGGCTACTCCACATTCACGTCGGCGGAGGTCCGGCGGCTGCTGGCCGGCTTGGAAACCCTCTACTACGAGGAAGTTGAACGAGACGGAGAGACGGCTCTTGGCACGCCCAAGCATTGGCACGTGTTCCACGTCATCGCTCGCAAACCGTGAGCGCCCACGGACCGAAGCCCGGGAGTACAATTCGACCCGATGAGCCACTCGCCGACTCGCGAGCCCAAGCCACTCCCATCGCTGCACTACCTGACTGTGCAGGACATCCTCTGGATCAACCACCGGATCACTGGTCGCCTCAATCGGTTTGATTACGCGCGGCTGGAGGAGGCGTCGTTCTATCAGTACGGCTATGGGAAGAGCAACTCGCTGGTGCCGCAGGCGGCGCGGTTCCTGTCCGGGTTTTCTAAGCTTAAGCCGTTCGAAGCCGGTAATGAGGCGACCTGCTTCGTGGCCTGTTGCGCCTTCCTGCTCCTGAATGGGATGGGCCTTCGGTTGGCGGACGCGGGGGGTGCGGCCTGGTTCGAACGAATCGCTCAGGCACAAGCCGCCGCCGAAGACGCCATTGCGGAATTGGCCTCGCCAGACGAGAGCGTCCACTCCGACCTGCTTCAGAACGTGAGTCAGAGCGTCGAGGAAGTGCTTCGCCGCTACCCTCAGACCGTCGAAGCGCTGTCGAGGGCCAACATGATTCGCCGAATCGATGACTAGTCGCGGCCCTGACGATCGACCGCGAAACGCGGCGTCGCGACGACACCGCAAAGACGCCTGATTTAAGTTTTTTTCCACATCCCGTTGGATTCCTGAGATCCGCAGCCGAACATTTGAATTGTCAGGAACAGCGGGAATGGATTTCCGCTGCCCCTTCATCAGGAGGACAGACACGGATGCCTCATTTTGCCTACACCGCCATCGACGCCAGCGGCCGAACCGTCCGCTCCGTCGTCGAAGCGGACAACGAGCAGCTCGTTCTGGCCAAGCTGCGTGATCAGTCGTTGCACTGCACCGAGATCCGCCGCACGAACAGCGCCCCGAAGACTCGCTCTTTCGGGAAGAAGAAGCTGAAGGCAAAGTCCATCGTCGTCTTTTCGCGCCAGTTCGCGACCATGATCGACGCGGGCATTCCCATCCTCAGGTGCCTCGACATCCTAAGCAGCCAAACCAAGGACCCGGTCCTGCGCGAGGCTCTGGAGTCGATCACCGGCGACGTCAAAGGGGGACTCACCCTCAACGAGTCCATGGCCAAACACCCCCAGGTGTTCAGCAAGCTCTACGTCAACATGATTCGAGCCGCCGAAGTCGGCGGCATTCTCGATCAGATCCTGGACCGGCTCGCCCAGTTCCTGGAGTACGAGGCCGAGATCAGGGGCAAAATCAAGAGCGCGATGATGTACCCCGTCCTCGTGCTGTGCTTCTCGGTGTTGATGCTCTTCGTGCTGTTCAGCTTCGTGCTGCCCAAGTTCAAAGAGATCTTCACCGGCATGAATGTCGAGATGCCGGCGGTGACGGCCGGGCTCTTCGCCATGGGCGACTTCATGGCCAGCTCCTGGTGGGTGATCATCCTGATTGGCCTCGGAGCGTTCTACGGACTGAAGTTCTACGGCAAGACCCCGAACGGACGCTACCAGCTCGACAAAGCCAAGCTCAAATTCCCGATTATCGGCGAGCTGGCGCTCAAAATGAGCGTCGCCCGCTTTAGTCGCACTTTCGGAACCCTGATCAGCTCAGGCGTTCCCATGATCCGCAGCCTCGAGATCGTGCAGGAGACGCTGGGCAACCAGGTGTTGGCCGGTGCGATCGACCAGACTCGTCTCGCCATCCGGGAAGGTCAGAAGCTTTCGACTCCGCTGACGCAGTCCGGCCTCTTCCCCAACATGGTGACCTGCATGATCGACGTCGGCGAGGAATCGGGGCGTCTGTCCGAAATGCTCGTGAAGGTGGGCGACTTCTACGATTCGGAGGTCGAAGCGACCGTGAAAGGCCTCACGTCGATGATCGAGCCCATGCTCATCATCTTCCTGGGCGTAGTCGTCGGCTTCATCGCGATTTCGGTCATGACCCCGATCTTCAAGCTGGTCAACAGCGTTCAGTAGTCCGTCGCCGGAGCCATGGCGAGGCTCCGGCGCCTAGAGAGAGTTTTAGCGGGCGCCCAACCAGGAGGGTGGGGCGCCCAAAGGGCGGGCAAGGATGGCCCGCTCCCACAGAAAGGTTTTCGTCAACGGAGTGAATATGCCTGAAAAGGTTAGTCTGCATCAGGATCCGGAAGGGCTGGTGCTGCGGTATCTCAAGAATCCGCAGCCGGATCTGAAGGACCTGATCATGGTCCAATATGCGCCTCTCGTCGAACGCATCGCCCGGCGCTTCAGCGGCATCGAGCCGTTCGACGATCTGTGCCAGGTGGGATTCATCGGCCTGCTCAACGCGCTGAGCAAGTTCGACCCCGAAGCCAATGTGCGATTCAACACCTACGCGACCTACTTGGTGGCCGGTGAGATCAAGCACTACCTGCGCGACCGGGCCCATACCATCCGCCAGCCCGCCTGGCTGCAGGAGCTCCGCCATAAGGTCAATAGGGCAGCGAACGTCCTGCAGCAAACCCATGGCCGTTCCCCCACCGAGCGGGAGATCGCCGAGGAGCTGGGTGTCAGTGAGAACGCCGTAAAGGAAGTCTTCGCTACCCAGGAAATGATGAAGGTGACGTCCCTGGACTCGGCGCCCGCCGGAGAGGACGACGGGGACTCCGAAGTCGAACGCCTGGACGCAGCCGCGTTCTGCCCCGAGCAGCTCAGCTTCGAAGACCGGATGCTGCTCGAGAACGCCATGAAGCAGCTCCGCGACCTCGAGCGCCAGGTGCTGATCCACTTCCACTTCGACGCCATGAACCAGACCGAGATCGCCGCCAAGCTCGGCATCTCCTGCAACTACGTCTCCCACATCCTGCGCCAGTCCCTGGCCAAGCTCCGCAAGATCCTCGCCAACGAGGAGGAGAAAGACCGGGTGCTGCGACGGCAGGCCGCTCAACTGGACTACGAGGTGCTCGACGCTGCCACTGGCGCCTACACCGAGGCCTTCTTCAGGGCACGGCTCGAGGAGGAACTGCACCGGGCCAGCAGCACCGAAGCAAGTGCGGCCATCGTGATGGTCGGCTTTGGCGGCCTCGAAACCCTCAAGGCCTTCTATGGTGAGGCGAGCGTGAGCGACTTCATGGCCGACGCCGCCGACTTCCTCAAGGACAACGTGCGCCGCCTCGACATCGTCGCCCGCTACGGCGAGTCGGGCTTTGGCATCATCCTTCCGGCGACCGGCCCGAACGTGGCGCTCGTCCGCCAGCGGCTCCTCCAGCGCATCTGTGGCTGGATGTCCAGCCGGTTCGCCCAGAGCAGCCCGATCGTGGTCGAGATCGGCCAGGCCTGCTCACCGGACGACGGCCGGTCGGCTTCGGAGCTGCTCCAGGCGGCGCAGCTCCGGCCCGCGGCAGAGGTTGCGGCTGGGGTGTCGAAGGCGGCGTGAGGTGCGGGGAGTCATTGCCCGCCCTCGACCTGCTCAGAAGAAGCGTTAAGGCAACGGGAGCCGCCGGCAGCATGCGTGGTTCGTGCCGCTCGCCACGGCGGAGCGGAGGCAGATCGTTAGCCCTGGGTCGAAGACCCCGGGGCGGGGCTGCGGATGATCCCTCGACTTCAATAGGGTGTCGCAGAGACTCCCACTGAGGTTCGTAGATCACGTTGGCTCCCGTGTCAGACGAAACGCGGAACCAATGAACGAGGGCCACGACAAGTGCACCGACGCTCTACCAATAGCCACCATGGAAGGGCCCAACTAGGGCACGGCCAAGACTTGCCGGCGCAGCAGCGCCAGCGCGGCTTGGCTCGACCTGCGCCGGATGAACTCGCGCTGACCCCGAAACCGATGCTCCTCGACCGTCACCCCGTCCGGCCCCGCCACCGCGACATAGACCAGACCCACCGGCTTGTCGCCCTTGTCAGCGGTGGGGCCGGCGTTGCCGGTGAGGGACACGCCCCAGCTCGAACCCAGCAGCGCGCGCACCCCCGCCGCCATCTGCTCGGCCACCGGCGCCGACACCGGCCCCACGTTCTCATCCTCCAGCAGCGCCGGGTCCACCCCCAACAGCTTCTTCTTGACCTCCAAGTGATAGGAGATCACCCCCCCGAGAAAAGCATCGCCCGAGCCCGCGACGCCCGTCAGGCGCTCGCCGAGCCCGCCCCCCGTGATGCTCTCCGCAACCGCCACGGTCTCGTCGCGAGCCGCCAGCAGCCCCAGCACCGCCTGC
>DATLGQ010000124.1:0-12590 GCA_035540435.1 Fimbriimonadaceae bacterium | reverse complement strand
GCTGCCACGATCCTCCGCCTGATAGACCACGTGCGGCTCCCGCCACTGGACGCTTCCCGGCGGCTCCTCCCCTACTCGCCAGCCCCAGGGCGCGCCGCGAAAGTCGATCAGTTCGCCCGGGCCGACGTCGATGTAGTATCCGCCCTTGCCGGCGTGCATCATGTCGAAGCCCCAGTTCTTCAGAAGTCCAACTTCCCAGCCGTGTGGGGTTGCTAGATCCTTCTGGTCTGCGTCAAGGGGCTCGAACAGGAAGCCGCTCCGAACGGTGCATTGGGCCATGGGCGCCATCCAGCCGAAGTTCCAGACCAGCGCGCTGATCCAGTTGTCTCCGGCCCGCAGGTGGGGGGCGAGGTCGATCGTCTCGTAGAACCAGTGGAGGGCGTCTCCCCTCTGAGGGCCGAACTCCACGAGTTGGCCGTTGACGAACAGCTTGTACCGCTGGTCCGCCGACACCCGCACGTCGAGCTTTGGGGGCACCGAGTCGAGGCGCAGTCGGCGCCGGAAGGCGAACACACCGACGTCCTGCCGCGGGTCGTACGCATAGCTGATCCACTTCGCGCTCCACTGCGCCATGGTCGCACGATACCGGGTGGGAGTGCGGGCGTGGGGGTGTCGGCGCCTGACAGGCCTTATAGGTCTACTATGTCCTATCCCTCCGCCAGTAGGCCGATCCAACCTGCGCCATAATCAGCCATGACCCAGCGACTCCCGGAGTGGCTTACGATCCGCCTTCCAAGGCCGGACACCATCAAGGAGGTCGAGGGCATGATGCGGAGGAAGAACCTCCACACGGTCTGCGAGAGCGCGCGGTGCCCGAATCTGCCCGAGTGTTGGAGCAAGAAGACCGCCACCTTCATGATCCTGGGTGACACCTGCACGAGGAGCTGCGGCTTCTGCGCGATCAAAGTCGGCCGCGGCGAAGCATTGAATCCAGATGAACCCGCCGACGTGGCGAGGGTCGCCAACGACCTCGGGCTCAAGCACATCGTCGTCACCAGCGTCGCGCGCGACGACCTGCCTGATGAGGGCGCCTCCCAGTTCGCTCAGACCATCGAGGAACTCCACAAGGCCAACCCGCTCGCGATCGTCGAAGTGCTGACACCGGACTTCAAAGCCAAACGTTGGCTCATCAAAATCGTCACCGATGCTCGGCCCGAGATCTACAACCACAACATCGAAACGATCGAGCGGCTCCACACGGTCGTGAGACCGCAGGCGAAGTACGACCGGACGCTCAAGGTGCTGGAAACAGTCAAAGAACTAGATTCGAGCATCTATACAAAATCGGGACTGATGCTGGGCCTCGGCGAGACGAGGGAGGAAGTGGTCCAAACCCTGCGCGACCTGCGAGCGGTAGGCGTCGACGCGGTCACCATCGGGCAGTATCTGCGACCGACCATGAAGCACCTCCCGGTCAACGAGTTCATTCACCCAAGCGTCTTCGAGGAGTACTCGAAGATCGGCCAAGACATGGGCTTTGCATTTGTCGCCAGCGCCCCGTTTGTGCGAAGCTCGTATAACGCCGCCGACTTCAGCCGTAAGGTGATGGCGGAGCGGATGGCGAAGCTGGACGCACAAGTGCGGGCCTAGAACCGTCTTAGGCACATGCGGCTCCAGAGGAGAGGGGAGCAATAAAGTTCGGCTCGAAGCTGCTCGGGTTTTTGGTTGCCCTCGGACCCTTCGCCATCCTGTTGGTGTGGGGCGGCTCCTACCTGCTTCAGGCAGCAGACGTCCTGCTGGCTCCCGGGCATCCTGTTCAGTTGCGCTACTTGAGTCCTGAGGGCCCCCTGACCTTCCGCGCCGACTCCTTCGCTCTGGACCTTCGGCGGGGAACCTTCCGGGGCTACGGAATGAGCCTCCGGGATCCTAAGGGCGTTTTGCTTGCTCGAGCGCAATCGGTTGAGGCTCGGCAGCTCAGACCCTGGCAACTCCTCACCGAGCCGGCCCTCGTGACGGCTCGCAACGTATACGCCCGGCTGGAGTTGCTCGAAGGCGGCCAGCCAAAGTTCCTGCGATACATCCCGGAACGGGAAGAAGAGGGCCCTCCGGTTCCCTTTGATGTACAAGTTTTTGGGCTAAACATTGACATCGTTCTCGACCGCTCGGGCGACCTCGTCGAGGATGTTTACACGCCCTATGCCCGCGTCACGGGCGCCGACAAGAGGATTCGAGCGGCTTCCGTGGTTCACCTCGATCCGGGCGTGACGGTGGACGCCCTTCTGAGATTGGACGAAACATTCGGTCTCGTCCTGGAGATGCGCACCGGCCGACTGGCCCTGCACGAGTACCAGGATCATCTGATCGAGGCCTTTCCGGATGTCCCCTTGTTTCGTGAAGTTCGGGCTCTAAACTTGTACTCGAGCGGCACGTGGCGTATTCAGATGCCGCCGAATGGGGCCGCAAGAGTCGCAGGCATGGTCCGAGCTGAGGGAGCCGGCTTGCGGTACAGCGAGTTCAGCGCCGACCGCTTCGAGTTCGAGGGGCTGCTGACGGAGCGCGGGATGAGCGGCCAGTTCGGGGGCGCCTCCGGGGGCCTCACGGCCACGCTCGAAGGCGCGCTTCGCTGGGAGGACGGCTTCCAACTCGGCGGCCGAGCATCTGCCCGGGCCGCCAGCCGTCAAGGATTGCCGCGGTGGATGCTGGCGCGCGTTCCCAACGACGTGGGCTTCCAGCAAGCCGCCCTAGAAGGCTTTGTCAACTACGATCAGGAACTGGGGGCGGCGTTCGTTGGCAACGTTCAGTCCGCCGCCGTCCGCTGGCGCAACGAGTCGGCGAGGAATGTGGCGGCTCGCGTCGCGGCCGGGCCAGATCGACTGACGGCGGACGTGGAAAGGCTGACCTACCGCGGCGCAACCGCGTCCGGCCGGGTCCACCTGGTGCCCCAGACCGGCTTGATCTCCGGCAGCCTGGTGGCAGATCGCGTAGATCTGGGCACGCTGGCGATCGATCCGGGTCTCAGCGGCAGCGGCTCCCTGCACCTGCTCGTCAGTGGGACTTTGGAGCGTCCCGCGGCTGAGTTCCTCTCGCGGGGGAGCGCCACTCTGATGGCGGGAGACAGGCGCATCGAGGCCCGCTCGTTCGACGTTCGTGGGTCGATGCGGGACGGTCGAGCAGAACTGAGCCGACTGGCGCTGACGGGGCCGCTCGGGGGGCTCGTCGCCTCCGGCTCCTACAAGCTCGAGGCAGACCGGCTGGACCTGGAGGTCTTCGCCAGCGGCATCGGTTTGAGCACCCTCCACCCCGACCTGGGCGGCGTGGCGGCGCTAGCCGGCAATCTGCAGGGACCGCTTAGCGATCCCGTGTTCCGAGGCCGTGCCGAAGTGCTTCAGGCCCAGATCGAAGACTACGCGGTGCCGGTGCTCGGGGCGCAGGTCGTGGCCAGCCGACGAGGCCTGAACGCGACGGCAGTGCGCCTGAACTTCGGATCGGCCGAAGCGCGGGGGAACCTGGCCTATCGCTTTGGCAGCGGCGAGATCAGCGGTCGGATGAGCGCGCAGGGGCTGCTGATATCCCAGTGGCTGCGCGGCGCGAGCGGAACGATCGACATTCACGAAGCAACCCTCGGCGGCACCCTCGAGCGTCCCCTGGCCACCTTGCACGCGTCCGGACGCGAGCTCGTGTACCACGACATGCGACTCGACCGCGCGCGGCTGAGAGCTACCTTGGACGACACCCGAATGACGGTGCCGGAACTCGTGATCGAGGCCGCGGGAGGTGAGATCGCGGCCAGCGCCAACTTCGATCTCGAGAGCCGAACCGGCACCGCGAGAGGAACGGCCACCGAGTTGCTGCTTCAGCGCATCGCACCGGCCCAAACCATCGACGCGCTCATCGAGGGGAGCCTGAGCGGCACCTTTACGCTGGACGTGCGCGACGGGCGGTTGCTGGCGGTCGATGCCGAGGGTCCGGTTCGTGACCTGGAGGTTAACGACGTTCTGGTCGGTAGCGGGCATTGGTCCGTCAGCCGCGCCCCGGCGGGCATCTGGAGCGCGGAAGCCCGAGTGGGCCAGACGGCTCGGTACGTGTTGGCCGAAGGAGCAACCTACGATGAAGCCACCGGCGCGATCCGCGGCGGCATCGTAGCCTTCGGATTCGACGTAGATACGATCGCCGATGCCACTCGCCGGTACTGGGACCGGTCGGATGTGTCGGACGCCGCGCGCAGGCTCGTGGAGAACACGTCTGGCGAGATCGCGGCGGAGCTGGAGGTCTCCGGCACCAGCGATCAGCCAGTGATCGACCTTCAGGTTCTGGACATTGATGCCCTTCGCATCCAGGGCCGTGACGCCGGTCGCATCTCCCTCAGCGGATTGCGGCAAGGCAGCCAGTTCAGCTTCGATCACGCCGTGTGGGCCAGCAGCCAGGGAACGGTTCGCCTCGACGAAGCGATCTTCAACGATGACGGGACCTTGAGCCTGGACGGCATCATCTCCGGTTTCGACCTTTCGTGGGTGTCGCTCGTGTGGCCCGAAGTGTCGAGCTTGGCGGGAACGGTCAGCGGCGCGTTCGCGGTATCGGGCGCTTCGGATCGGCCGAACGGGCGGGCGTCGCTGAATGTCGTATTGCTGGGCCAGGCGCCCCTGACGCAAGATCCGAATAACCCCCCGGCCAGGCCCGAGCTCATGCGGGTGCAATTGAGCGACATCACGCTCGGCCAGCTTCCGGACGGCTATGGACTGACGGCAGAAGGCAACATTTACTTCCGCAGCTTCACCGGCGACTTGATCGCTCAGGTGCCGTTGGATTCAGTCACTCAGATTGCAGTGGACCGGCCACTCGATGCAAAGCTCGACCTTCCACAGCGCTCCCCGACCCCGGCGGAACTCAAGGAATACCTGCCGATGCTGGATGCTGAGCGCACGAAGTTGACGCTCGGAGGCTGGGCCACGGTTTCCGGGTTACTGGACGAGCTTCAGCTGGCCGGACACGTCGATCTCGTGGCGCCCGTACTCGCGGCGGAAGGGGCCGGCGCCCATTTCGTGGACGTCGATGCCGACCTGGACCTGGCTGGTCAGGAGGTTTCCTTCAGGATTCACTCGGCTACCGGTTCTCAGGGGGGGTCGGTCACTGGCTCCGCGACTGCGACTTTCACCGACGTCGCGGCCGTTCTAGGCGACATCCTGCAAGCGTCGATCGAATCGCTGGCGGAAGCTCCCCTGCAAGGAAGCTTCGTCGCCACGGGGCTCCGGATCGATCAGAGGCTCTTTGAAGATGGCCGGGTTGCTCTCACTGCCGACGGGATGATCGAACTCGAGAACACGGTGGCGCGGCCGCTCATCCGCGGCAACATCGAAGTGAGCGGGGGCGCCCTGACGATGCCGTCCGAGTTCCCCGAGCGACAGCCAGGCCGCGCTCCTCGCATCAACCCAACGTTCGCGATCGACGTCGCCTTGACGGAGCCGGCGCGACTGCAGGCTTCCCAGGCAACGCTGGTAACGATCGGTTCGGGCTCCCTTGGCGGGTCGCTGGCGAACCCGGAGATGATCGCAAACCTGGAGGTCGAGTCTGGCACCATCCGGCTTCCCACCGCTCGGGTCACGATCGAGGAGGGCGGGACCCTGCGACTGCTCTACCGCTCCACCGAGCTGGGAGAGCCCATCCAGCGCCTGGACGTCCAGCTCGAGGGACAGACCTACCTGACGACCCTCAACTATGCGGGGCAGGTCGAAAGGTACGAGATTCGGCTGGACATCAGCGGGAATCTGCTGGACGAGAGTCTTCAGCTTCGGGCCACGAGCGACCCGCCAGACCTCAGCCAGGAACAGATCCTACGTCTGTTGGGCGAGGCGGAGCTTTTGGAAAACCTGACATCTATGTTGCGTCGACCGGACGACCCGGATCAAAGACTGCAACAGGCACTCGTCAGCTTTGCCATCCCCGCGTTCCTGGACCCGGTGACCGAGCGACTGGCCCGGGGATTGGGCCTCGACTACCTGGGCATCGAGTACAGCGTGCACGATCAGGCTACGATCACTGTCGGCAAGTCCCTCCTCCCGGGGCTGACCGTGACATTCCGGCACCAGATCTTCGAGCCGCCGCCCGGCATTCGGCGACGCTGGGAAATCCGGCTGAACTATCGCCTGCCGCGCGCGAGGGGCGCGCTGAGCCGAATGAGCATCGGCATCGGCGCCGATCAGGATCGGCCATGGAAGATCAACGTGCTTTATGGCGGTCGCTTCTGAAACCCAAGCGCCGCACGTACTTCTAAAGGATGAATTTGGGCCAAGGCGGGCGACACAGCCTTCCCCGGGTGCGTAGACTATGCAGTCTGCTATCCTCGGGAGCAGGCTCCTTCAGGAGGGACGGATTGGGCAAAAGGATTTTCGGGGCGATCTTCGCCATGCTGCTGGTGGCGACGACGATGGCGCAGCAGGGGAGCGTCATCAAGGAGATCGTCGTACAGGGCAACCAGAACGTTCGCACGGACGCGATTCTGCTCGCGATGCGCACGAAGGTCGGTCAGCCGTACGTGCAGAGCACGTTGGACCAAGACCGCAAGGCCCTTGAAGACCTCGGCTTCTTCCAAGCGGTCGACGTACGGGCTGTTCCCCTGGATGCGCAGAACTACCAGATCCTGGTCAACGTCAGCGAGTTCCCGCTCATCAAGGAGATCCGCGTGGTCGGGAATACGGTGGTCAGCACGGAGGAGATTCTGAAGGCCATCACACTCCAGCAGGGGCAGGTCTTCAACCTGAGATCCGAAACGACATCCGTGCAGGCCATTCAGCAACTCTACACCTCCAAGGGCTACTTTGCTCTGGTGGAGGACAGCGGCCCACTGGAGGAGTCACCGGGGACGATCAGCTTCTCCATTCGGGAGCTGACCGTGAACACCATCAGCATCCAGGGCAACACCCGTACCCGAGACCGGGTGATCGCAAGGCTCATCAAGACGAAGGAGGGTGAGCCGTTCAATCGCGATATCTGGCGGGAAGATCTTGTACGAATCCACAGCACCGGCTGGTTCGAGCCGGACAGCTTGGAACCCCAGATGTTGGAGACCGAGGAGCTGGGCAAGGTCGACCTGCTCATCAAGCTCAAGGAGGCGCGAACAGGTCAGTTCAACGTGGGCCTCCAGCTCGATCCCCGTAGCAGCCTGGCAGGCCTGCTTCGGCTGAGCGACACCAACTTCCGAGGCACCGGCCAGGGCGTTGGCATCGACTTCCTGCAAGGCACCCGTGGCGGCGGGGCGTCGATCGATGTGGACTATTCCAACCCTTGGATCGACAACAAGGACACCGCGCTCAACGTCTCGGTCTACAGCCGCATCATTTACCGCTTCACCGGCTCGGCGTTCGGCGGCGACAGCAACCCCATCTTCGATGACGACAACCGCTACTTCGAGCGGCGAACTGGCGGCACGGTCGGCCTGTCTCGCCCGATCGGTCGCCACACGTCGGCCTTCATCTCCGGTCGCTTTGAGAACATCGACACCCGCGACGTGAGCACGAGCGCGAGCGACGCGTTCGTACAGCAGGATGGCGACGTGGGCCTGATCGCGTTCGGCGCCATCCGCAATCGCCGTGACGTGAACACCGATCCGTCCCGGGGCGATTGGCTCCGCCTGAGCATCGAGCCGGGTTACAGCAACATCACACGGGTGGGCGGAGCCGCAAGTGACGAATCCATCCTTGGCTCAAACACCTTCTTGAGAACGAACCTCGAGTATCGAACCTACTTCAGCCCTCAGCCGCCCCGCCCGATCGAGGAACTCGATGCTCCACGCCGGGTGATTGCGGTACGAGTGCGGGTGGGATCGATCATGGGCAACGTGCCGTTCTTCGAGCAGTTCTTCGCCGGTGGCTCCGACACGCTGCGCGGCTACCCTGAAGATCGCTTCTGGGGACGCAACATGCTGCTCACCTCGCTGGAGTACCGGCACCCGCTGCAGCGGGCGTTCTCCCTCATCGGCTTCGTCGACTACGGCGGCGCCTGGGGAGGCTATGGCTCCGTAAGAGAGTTCTCGCAATCCGACCGCTTCAAGCTCCACCTGGGCTACGGCGTCGGGCTCAGCTTCCGCATCCAATCGCTCGGCCAGATTCGGCTCGATTTCGGAATCAACGAGTCGGGCGGGAGCCGCACACACTTTCTGATCGGTACGTCTTTCTAAAGGAACATCAATGGACAACGTAAGATTTCACAAGCTG
The DNA here is from genome assembly GCA_035540435.1 of Fimbriimonadaceae bacterium. Classification (GTDB taxonomy): domain Bacteria; phylum Armatimonadota; class Fimbriimonadia; order Fimbriimonadales; family Fimbriimonadaceae; genus DATLGQ01. The sequence continues at coordinate 4,443 of DATLGQ010000124.1, read as the reverse complement.
GGCTGGATCGTGGCCGCCGGGTTGGCGGGCATCATTTTGGGTGGGGGCTTCCGCCAGGGCGGAGATGCCAAGATGGCGGTCGTAGACCTTGCCAAGGTCGTTGAGACCAGCAACTTTGGTCAGGACAACCAGAAGACCTTCAACAAAATGAAGGACGATCGGGAAGGCATCCTCGAGTTCATCGACACCTACCGCGTCCTCACAGTGGAGCAGGCAAGCAAGCTCCGCGAGCTCAGCCTCAAGCCGAACATCACCCCTGCCGAAAAGGCCGAGCTCGATCGGATCAAGGCCGACGTGATCGCGGCCGACAAGCGCAACAAGGAGATCATCCAGAAGACCAATCTGACACCGGAAGAGCGAACCCTCATGGAGGAAAACGCCCGCCGGAGCCAGACCATGGAAATCACGGCACAGCGCTGGCTGCGCGAATTCACCAGCGACATGCAGGGCTGGGCGGACAAGCAGAAAATGGCGAGCATCGAGCGCGCGCGGCAGGCCATTCAAGAGGTCGGCCGCACGGGCGGCTACTCGATCATCTTCGAGATCGGCGTCGCTCCCTACGGGGCGAACGACGTCTCCGACGCGGCCCTGAAGGCCATGAATGCGCGCAAGTAGAAGCTGGATTCTTATATCAATCCTAGTCGCCGGCTGCAGCAGCCAGCGTGAAGCGGTGTCCGTCGATTTGAGAGCGGCCACCGCTTCTTCGCTTGCGGATGTTATCAGGGCCCCTGCTGTCCCACCGCCGCCCCCCGGGCTCCCGCCATTTCAGGCAACGCTCCCAGCCCTCGAGGCGCGCACGGTCGAATTCGCCGGAATGCAGCAGGAGATGCGGGAGGCTCAGGCCGCCATCGCCGAAGCCCAAGAGCTGGCTCGCAGCGAGATTGCGGCGCGGCTGCGAGCCGCCTATCGTCTCGAAGTCCGAGCCCTGGAAAAGGAGCTGCTCGCGGAGGTCTTGGGAGGGCGCGGGGCAGCTTACGAGGGCGTTCTCGCCCAGCTTAGAACCATCTTCGAGCAGTATGCGGATGAACGGGGTCCTCTGCTCATCCGGCTCACCGTCCTGGTTGGATTTCCGGATCCGGACCCACTGTCGCAGCGGACGAGCACCTCCAAACACGTCACGCGGATGTACGAGGAAGCTCGACGCTTGAGGAGTGAAATCGCGGAACTGGACCAGGAGTTTCGGGCCGAGGCCCACGAGCTGTTCGCCGGAATCGAATCGATCACCGAAACCCAACTCGACGACATCGAGGCCGTCATAGCCAACAAGCTTGAAGAGGCGGACCGCAAAGCCCACGAGGTAGCCTCACAGGAAGTTCAGCAGCATCGCCAAGCCATCCTGCTCGCCGGTCGGATGCAGTTCCGACTCCCGCAACAAGCGGGCGCGACCGTGGTCGTACCGGGAACCGCGGGCCCGACGGCTGCGCCGCGAGTCGAGCCGGCGCCCGCACTCGATGAAGCGACGCTGTTGCAGCACGACCTGGAGATCTGGCTCGATGTGAACGGTTACCGGCTGGCTGCCCACGGCCGGGACGCGACCAAGGAATTTGTGCAATGGCGACGGAACTACCGGGATGGACAGTAGCGGAGCTTGCAAACCTGCTCGGTGGCGTCGGCTATGGCGATACGGGGAGCAGGGTGTGCCGCCCGGTAGCCGCCGATGCGGACGATCCGCAGGGAATTGCCTTCGCCGAGAGCGCGGAGTACCTGCAACGAGCGGCAGTCGGGCGAGTGGGCTGCCTAATCGTGCCGCCCGGACTTGAGCCTGGGGACCGTACTTACATCGTCGTGGAAAGCCCTCGGGTCGCCTTCCACCGGCTCCTGCACCTGGTTGCCCATCCGCTGCCGCTGAACACTGGGATTCACCCCAGCGCGCACATCGATTCGGAGGCAGAGGTCGCTGCCGATGCCCACATCGGTCCCTACGTGGTGATCGAACGAGGCGCGAAGGTCGAGTCCGGAGTTCGCATCTACCCCTTCTGCTATGTTGGTGAAGGCTGCCGCGTCGGCGAAGCGTCGGTGCTCTATCCGCACGTTGTCCTGTATCAGGGGATCGACGTCGGCCGATTCTGCATCCTCCATAGCGGCGCTGTGCTGGGAGCTGACGGCTTTGGCTTCGTGTGGGACGGCAGCCGTCGCATCAAGGTGCCCCAAGTGGGCGGCGTACGGCTCTCAGATGAGGTCGAAGTGGGCGCCAATACCGCGATCGACCGGGCAACCTTCGGCGACACGTACGTGGCCGAGGGGACGAAGATCGACAACCTGGTCCAAGTGGGCCACAACGTGCGAATCGGCGACCACAGCGTAATCGCGGGCCACGTTTCAATTGGCGGCAGCAGCAGGGTCGGCGCCCGCAACATGATTGGTGGCCAGGCTGCCCTCGCCGATCATGTGAAGACCGCCGACGACGTGATGCTGGCCGGGCGCACGGGCGTCACGGGGGACATTCGGGAGTCCGGGAGCTACTTCGGGCTTCCGGCTCAGCCACATCGTCAAGGTCTCCGTGCGGCCGTGCTGGCCACCAAGCTGCCCGAACTGCTGGAGCGTCTGCGGAAGCTCGAAGCGAAGCTGGAGGAGCTTGGGAGGTGACCTTCACCGGCCGCACGCTCGCAAGCAGTGTCCGCTTGGAGGGCCTGGGGCTGCACTCAGGCGTGCCTGTTCACGTGACGATCCACCCCGCCAGCCGAGGAGGCGTTCGTTTCAGGCACGCCGGTGCCGTCGTGGTGGCTCACCCGGGGTCGGTCACCGACACCACGCGCTGCACCCGACTGGGCGATGTTTCTACGATCGAGCACCTTATGAGTGCGTTGGCCGTCAGCGAGGTGACCGACGTCGAGATCGAGCTGGATGCACCGGAGCTGCCGGCACTCGACGGCAGCGCGCTCGGCTATTGGGAATCCCTGCAAGATGGGGGATTCGAGGACCTCGACGAGCGGGAGCTGCCCGATCTCTTCAGCCGCCTGTTCTTGCATGAAGACCTGGTGAAGGTTGCCATCTCGGCCGGCGAAGGGCATTGGCGCTACGACTACGACACCGGCGACCGCTGGCCCGGGCTCCAGTCGGCCGAATTCTTGCGAGTGGTGGAGGAATACGGCGCCGAAATCGCCCCCGCTCGCACCTTCGGCCTGCAGGAGGAGCTTCCCTCCATTCAAGCCGCAGGGCTGGCCAAAGGCCTCGATCTGCAGAAAGCCCTGCTTCTTGGGCCGTCCGGCTACCTGAACGAGCCGCGGTTTCCCAACGAGCCGGCGCGCCACAAGCTTCTCGACCTCATCGGCGACCTCTACCTCGCCGGCGTTCCGATCCGGTTTCTCAACGTGGTAGCCGAGCGATCGGGCCACCGTACGAACGTACAGGCTGCCGCCCTCCTTGCCGAAGCGGTTGGAAAACCGTAGCCAGTGCTCCTACGCTAGCCCTTCGGTTTGGGCCGCCCGTTGTACTTCTCGAAGAGCCGCGTCTGCTTGTTGGTCAGTTCCACCTCGCGCCCGGCTATCCAGGCCCGCAAGACCCGGGACTTCGTCTCAAGCAGGTCGCCATCCGTGAGGATCAGGGTTCCCTCCATTCCGGGCTTGATGGCGCCGATTCGATGGGATACTCCCAGGATCTCCGCCGGCCACAGGGTGATCGCCCGCACCGCATCCTCGCGGTCCATGCCAAAAGCCGCCGCAAATCCGGCCTGATCACGGAGCTGCCGCACGTTATGCGCGTCGTTGGTGCTCAGGGCAAACTTCACACCCGCCTTTGCCAGCCGCGACGGAAGGCTGTAGAAGAAGTCCGTCGGGCGGTCGGCCTCAGGCATCCCGAACACCGCCGACAGTACGATAGGCACTTCCTTACGGGCCAGCCACTCGATCATCTCCCCGGCCCCTGAGCAGCCGTAAAGCAGCACCCGAACCTTCTCGCTCTGGGCCCAGGCCACCGCCTCACGGATGTCGCTCGCAGTGTTCGCGCTGATCATGAACGGCAGATCGCCGCTCAAGCTCTTCGTCAGAGCCTCGTACCGCGCATCGAAGGCCTCGGGCTTATCTGGGGTGGCCTTGGCCCGCTTGTCGAGGTACTCGCGCGTCTCCCGGAGCCGTCGGGTGACGCCATCGAAGCGCCCACCTGCCTCCTGCTCCCCTTGGCCCTGCACCCGGGGATTGTCCTGCACCACCATTCCCGACATAAGCTCGCTGCAACAAACATAGGCGTCCGCGTCGCCGTCGTCGTGCTGGTGCCCATCGCCGCCCCCGAACCTTCCTCCGGCAAGGGATACTGCGACGGCGATGCCTCCTTGCACCGCGAGATCTTCGAAGGTGTAACCCTCCGTGTGGATCAACGCGGCTTGGCCGCCCAGCCCGCTGCCGGCCGGCCTCACCAGCGCCGTGAGAACGCCCTGCTGCCGGGCGACCGCTAGCGTCTCCCAGTCCGGATTGATCGTGCGCTCGACGAGGTAATCAGGATGGAAAT
>DATLGQ010000123.1:0-10814 GCA_035540435.1 Fimbriimonadaceae bacterium | reverse complement strand
GTCTTGAGGGTGTCGTCCACGACCTCCACTCCGCGCCGGTGGAGCTTCACACCCACCTTGTCAAGGTTCATGCCGTCGGTGTTGGCCTTGCGACCGACGCCCAAAAGCACGACCTCGACTTCGACGACCTCGGTGTCGGTGCCTTTCTTGATCGTGCACTTCCAGCCGCCCTTGGTCTTCTGGCACTTCTCCAGAGTGGCGCCGGTGCGCACCTTGATTCCCTGCCGTCCAAGAAGCTTTCCGAGCTCGGAGCCCAGGTCGGCATCCATCAGGGGGATGAGGCTGGGCATCATCTCGACGAGCGTGACTTCGGATCCCAGGCCGTTGAAGACGTAGCCGAACTCGCATCCGACGGCGCCGCCGCCCAAGATCAGCATGCTCTTGGGAATCCGGTCGGCCACCACGGCTTCGTCGCTGGTCCAGACGCCGGCTTCCTTGCCGCCTTCCAGCCCGGGAATCTGGAGGTGGATCACGGATGAGCCCATCGCCAGAATGAAGTTCTTGCCGCGGAGGGACTCCTTCTTCTGCTCCTTGCCCGTGATCTCGATCGTGTGGGGATCGATGAAGCTGGCGAACCCCTCGACGTGGCGGATGCCGTTTTTCTTGAACAGCATGCCTATGCCGCCTCGCTGGGTCTGGACGATCTTCTCCTTGCGCTTCATGTACGCCTCGAAGTCGATGGTGACGTCGCCCGGGACTTTGATGCCGAAGTCACCCGCGTGCCTGACGTGGTGCAGTCGCTCGACGCCGGCGATCATGGCCTTGCTCGGGATGCACCCCCAGTTGAGACAGGTTCCACCGAGATACTCCTTCTCGACGCAGATGACCTTTGCCCCCAATTGGGCAGCGCGAATAGCCGCGACGTATCCGCCGGGCCCTGCCCCAATCACGATAACGTCGGCGTCGAAATTCTCCTGGGCCATGCGTTGCTCTTTCTCCTTGGGCTGAGGAATCTGCGATATCTCCTGAATGATGCTGGGGGCGGGAGCGGTCGTGGTTGCGCCGCCGGTGGCAGAGTCGAAGTTGTTGGGGCGCTCAGGGTTCATCTAGGTTGCATGCCCCCAGCGGGCATGCTGAGGATACCCACGGCCCAACCGCCCACGCGTCACACGGCGGCCATGTGATCCTTCCGGTAGCGGAGTCTGATGCGCTAGAAGAGCCCCTGCAGCTTCCCGGTACTGTCTCCCAGCGTCTCCACCCGAACTCCCACCCGGTCCAGCATGGAGAGGAACAAGTTGTTCATGGGGGTGTGGGCCGCGTACTTGATGTGCCGACCAGTACGCAAAGCCCCGCCGCCTTTTCCGGCGACGAGGATAGGCAGATCGTCGTGGTTGTGGCGGTCCCCGTCGGAGATCCCGGCGCCGTAGACGATCATCGAGTTGTCGAGAAGGGTGCCATCGCCTTCCTTGATCGAGGCCATACGGTTGAGGATGTAGGCCAGCTGCTCGACGTGGTATCGGTCGATCTGCTTCTTCTTGGCCATCTTTTCGGCCGAGCGCCCGTGGTGGCTGATGTCGTGATGCCCTTCCGAGATCCCAATCTGCCGGAAGCTGCGATTCGAGCCGTCGTTGGCGAACATGAAGGTGGCGACGCGCGTGAGATCGGCTTGGAAGGCAAGGATCATCATGTCGCCCATCAGGCGGATGTGCTCGCCGTAGTCGTTGGGGATGCCGGCGGGCTGCTTCACTCCGGAGGCCAGCGCGGTCGCGCGGTTCTTCTCGAATCGCTCCAGCCGTTGTTCGATCTCACGGACCGCCTGAAAGTACTCGTCGATCTTCTTTTGATCCCGTCCGCCAAGCTGGGCTTTGAGCTTGACCGCGTCCTCGAGCACGAAGTCGAGGATGCTCTGTTTGTAGAGGGCTCGCTTCGCTTGATTCTCGCCCTGTGCCAGGGCATCGCCATCGCCGAACAGCCGCTCGAAAACCAGTCTCGGGTTGACTTCCTTGGCGACCGGGGTCGTCTCGCTGCGCCAGGAGATGTTGGACGAGTAAGCACACGAGTAACCGGAGTCGCAATCGCCGGCCATGGCCCCCCGTTCACAGCCCAATTCGAGAGATGGGAAGCGGGTGAGGTTGCCAATCTGCTGAGCGGCGACCTGGTCCGCTGAGATGCCGTTGCGGATGTCGGAGCCCGCCGTCTTTTTGGGATGGACGCCGGTGAGCCAGCAGGCAGTGGAGCGGGCATGGTCGCCTGGTCCGTCGCCGAGCGCGCGGGCGTTGTTTTGGGCGAGACCGGTGAGCACATTGAACGAGCCGCGCAGGTTCTGGAGCGGCTGAAGGATCTCCGGCAACACATAGCCGGCGCCCTCGGCGGCGGGAGTCCAGTTGGCCATGTCCACCCCGTTGGGTACGAACAGGAAAGCCATGCGAACCGCCTTCTTGGGCGCGACCTGGGCGCTGGCGAACCGCGGCAACATGCCTTCCAATAGCGGCAGCGCTACTGCCGCGCCGACTCCCCGAAGGATCGTCCGCCTTGAAATCCTCTCGCTCATGCCTATCAGTTTAGGCCAAGTTTTTCGAGCCGCGGTTGAAGTTACGGTCGGACAGCAGTGTAGTGGACACGGTCGGACCTGTAACGAGGCGGGTTCAAGGTGTAGCTCTCATAGGCTCGCACTTCTTCGAAGCCCGCCTGGGCCAACATGTGGCGAATCTCCTCGTCCTCGTAAGCCCTCTGGACGTGGGTCTCCTCGTAGTATTCGCCCTCATACCAGAATCTCATGTGGACGTGGATGATACGGCTGGCCGGATCCCAATCGCCCGTCCATTTGTAGCGAAGCCGCTTCCTCTCGCTGAGCTGCTGTTGATCGAAAAGCTTCGCCTCGAACGCATAGGCCGTGTTGAGATCGAAGATAAGGGAACCCTTGGGCCGAAGGTGCTCTGAGAGCCGGTGGAATGCCATCTGAAGCCGCTGCGGCTCCAGGATGTTGTTGAGGCTGTCGAAAAAGGAAAAGGCCCCGTCGTAGGTCTCGCCCATGTGGACTTCCGCCGCGTCGGCGACTTCGTACCGGATGTCGAGCTTGCGACGACGAGCCTTGCGCCGCGCTTCATCGACCATGGGGGCGGAAAGGTCGAAGCCATGCACCTGGAAGCCCTCGCGCACGAGCATCTCGGCCACGGTGCCGGTGCCGCAGCACACGTCGAGCAGCTTTCGTGGGCGGAGGTTCTGCTGGCTCAAGAGCAGCAGGTAATAGCCCACCCACATGCGGTAGGGCACCGACTGCATCAGCTCGTCGTAGAAGGGTGCGACGGGGCCGAAACTGGTCAAGTCGCGCTCAGTTAACCTTCCTGAGAAACTTCGACGCGAATTCCGATAGTGGAGATCACGTCGGCTACGTTCGTGCACTCTTCGAGCGAGCCATGGTGAACGACCGACTTGCCGAGGTGATCGATCTCCCAGGTTTCTATATGAGCCTCATCAGGCGTGCAAGACGTCGCCGCAATAAGGATCGATACAACCTGGTCGTAGGTGTTGTAGTCATTGTTATAGACGGTGACGATCCAGCCCCCATGGCCCCCGCCGGCGCGCGGGTCCATGACCTCGGGCTTCTCGATGACACCCGCCGACGTAAGCACGGGCGACCGGGCGCTCCCGCGGAGTGGTTGATCGTCAAGCCGCCCTAGTCTTCCCATTCCGGCCGAACCTCGGTCTTGACTCCGATGCAAGAAATCGTGTGAGCGACGTCCTCGCACTCGTGCCGCGGCGCGAAGTGGACGGGCGCCTTGCCGTAGGTGTGGCATTCCCATGTCTCGATCACGGCTTCGTCTACCCCGCACTTCGTCGCCTTCATCAAGATGTCGATCACTTCGTCGAGGCTGTTGGTGTCGTTGTTAAAGATCAGCACCATCCAGCGTGAACTCGTCCCGCTGCCACCAGGGGTGGCTTCCGCAACTTTTGGCTCAAGTACTGTCTGGTTCATGATAGGACCGCCAAAGGTGGGGAAGGGCCTGCGCACGCGCGCTTATGCGCAAGAATCCGCTCTCCTCGCTGCTCTATTTTACAACGAGAGCTGTAACTTGGGCTAACTTTTTGTGCTTGCTTGGGCCAGATCCATCTGAGGCTGCGCTTCCCGGTCGCTCTCGGCTGCCCGGCGGCCCAGAAGCAGAAGGCCGAGCGTGATCAGCAGCCCGACGCCGCCCAGAAGCAGACCTTGGCGGAGGCCAGGGGGGACGTAACGCATATCCACTTCGCTCGTACCCGGTGGCACCTGAACGCCCCGCCAAACCCCCTCACTGAGCTTGAGCTCTTGGCCCCCTGCGTAGGCGATCCAGCCGGGCATAGCCCGGTCGCGCAAGAGCAAGAGCCCCTCGCCGCTCACCCGTACGCGCAGGGAGTCCAGATCTTCCCGGTGAACTTCCGCCGACCCTCCGCTCAAAGACACCCGACCCGGTCCCGGGATGCCATACCGGAAGAACCCCTGTTCCACGCTCAAGACGGGCCCCAAGTCCAAGGGCTCATGTGACCAGACCTCGCGGACACCTGCCTGCGCCAGCTTGTCCGGATCCGCCGTAGGCTTGACGAACATCATGTTGCCGTTAGCCTGCGGGGCCGAGTCCTGGCCGTTGATGTCGTTGAGCAGCGCCACCGTGTCCCGGTGGAGCAGGGAGTCGTACCCGGCGAGATCATGGATGCGGGAGAGGGTGGGGGTGTTGGGCGGCAGGAAAGCCTGACCTGCGCGCATGATGTGCCAACTGTCGTTGACGACCGCCACCCGCTCGGAGGTGGGGCCCTCCACCGGCTCGAGAGGCTTTCCGGTGGCGACCAAATCTGCGTGCAGTATCGCCAGCAGCAGGACAGCTAGGACCGGCAATGTGCGGCCAAGCCAGGGCGGGGGTCGAGTTGCCAGCCAAGCGGCCAAGCCGATTCCCGCCAGGAGCGCAAGCAGGAGAGACATTTGGCCGGGAGGTGAGGCGATCGCGCGGGCCCAAACGCCGGAATCCATCGCGGCCGGCGTCGGAATGAACCGCTGCGGCACCCCGAACAGAACGACGCTGCCGATGATCACCACCAGCAACGGGAGCCACGGGTGCTTCGCTCTTGAACGTTGGGTCTCCAGCATCGCGCCGGCGGCCAGGCCGGCGAGCACGCATGCTCCCAAAACGAACAGGACCCCGGCCCGCCCAGGAGAGCCCGTGGACGACCAGCCGGGAGCGTAGAAGTACAGCAGTCGGTTCAAGGGCGTGCCCAACGCCAGGAGAAGGCCAAACAAGCCGATCAAGGCGAGACCGCCGGCCCGCCGCCATGCGATCGTCGCGAACGGTAGGAGGAACAGAAGCGGCACGACGAGCGGGCCAGGCCCGATCGCGGACTCGGCGAAGTTGGACCCGCGTTTGACGACCATCGGCCAGTAGCTCGGCAGGAGGTCGTCGATGTGGGACCACCTTCTGGGATGGCCGTAGTAGGTGGGGGCAGCCAAGGGCGCCAACTCCCAAGGCTTGATGGCACTTTCGCTGTACGCCTGGTAGCCCTCTGCGGTGGGGGTGTTGCGCCGGTGGGAAAACTGGCTGTATTCAAGGACTGGCTTGAGCTGTGGCATGGCCATGAACCCGCCTGCCACCACACCAGCCACGGCGAAAGCGAGCGATCTGAGGTCGATGCCTCGGCGTGTCGGCGACTGGGGTTTGGATTCGCGAGCGGACGCGAGAGCCAGCCAGATGGCGAACAAGGCAGCGGCCATCAGCCCGTAGGCCGCGAATTGCAGGTGCCCCGCCAGCAGCATCATGGCGGTGGAGCCGGCCAACCCAGCGGCTTCCTTCGCACGCTTGCCGATCCCGAAGCACCCTGCCACGAACACCAGCAGCCATGGGATCCAGGAAGCGGTAGAGATGACGCTGGCCAAGGGGGTCCATCCGACGAGAAAGGCGGAGAGGCTGAATGAGGCTCCGGCCAAGAGCGCCCCGGCCCGGCCCGACCCGAGTCGCAGTGTCAGCAGGTAGACGCCTAGGCCGGCCCAGAAGAGGTGGAACCAGGCCAGCAGGGTGATGCCGGCGGCAGTGGGGAGGTGGAGGAGGCCCGCTAGGATGTGGAGGGGGTAGAAGCCACCGGACTGGGAGTTGGCCAGCAGCGGCGTGCCCGCGAGTTGATACGGGTTCCAGAAGGGCATGTCCAGCCGCGACCACGCTCCAAAGACGAGGTCGCGCCAGACGTAGAATTGGAGCACGGCGTCCGCCTGCAGCACGTCCCACGGCTCGTCGGGGGTGGGCTCGTTCCATGGCGCCATCTGCCGGATCTGGTCGAAGGGGCCGATCGCCTCGCCCAGGAAGACCGCTCGATGGAGCGGGATCAACGGCAGGAAAGCCAGAAACAGCAACGGCCACGCGCGGCGCATGGATGCAGGATAGCGCTTCCAGGTCCGTGTTCAGGCAGAGCGGCGGTTAGTTCTGAACCATCGATGACTATCCTTTTTAGCCCCCGCTGGGGGTCGCTTGCCGGAGGCAGAATCGCAGTCCCTCCGGCGGAACAACCGGCAGCGGATCCCCTCTTGCGAGATCGATACCGCCGGTACCTCGGGCATATCCACCACTTCATGGGAAGCCACTGTGAACAGGGCGGAACCCAGTTTTGTTGACAGCCGCTGCCTACAATTCCACGACAGTGAATCAGCGGACTTGTTTGCCGCCATGGAGCGGGTGGAAACTACACATTGTCGAGCTTCACATCTAGGGATAGGCAGGAAGGAGTTTTTTCAAACTATGGACATGACGGCAAGCATCACTTTTAGTGACCGGTTCGCCAGCGCTCTAATGGGTGAGAGCTTGGACTGCGAGGAGTTCGACGTGGAGTTGGGCACGGTCGACGAGGCACGCCGCGTTCTGAAGGCCGTTTCTCGTCTCGGGTTTCGCGCTGAGTTGCATCCATTCCGACCGCGCATCAGGATATTCCGAGATAAACAGGCTTGCGCCGACTCGGCCGAAACGGGCAAGGCGCTCAGGGTCGAGGCACTTACCGGAGATGGGGGATTCCTAAGCGACTGAAGCCGTTTCGCCTCTCCACAAAGACGGCAGACCGTTAGAAGATGAAGGCTATCGTGGAACCAAGAGGAGGTGTAAATACTCATACAGTTGTCAATTTGTTGGCCCAAGCCGACAGGGTTGTTTTGGAGCCACCTTGGTGCCTTGGTATATGGAGAGAACTATGAGAACGACTAGATTCCTGGCCGCGCTTGCGGCATCCATTCTTGGTGGCTTGCCTATGCAGGCTGATGCTCAGATCCTAGGCACTGCCGAAAGCTACGCCGTGCTGGCGGGGGAAACGATCACAAACACCGGACCGACGGTGCTCCAAGGCGATTTGGGCCTGGCACCAGGCACCTCCGTCACGGGCTTTCCGCCTGGCACGGTGACGGGGAACATGAACATCGCCAACTCAGTGGCACTACAGGCGCAAATCGACTTGACGACGGCCTACAACTATCTGGCCGACCTGCCTTCGGATGCAGATCTATCTGACTTGGACCTCGGCGGCAGGATCCTCCTTGCCGGCACCTACACGTTCTCATCATCTGCTCAGCTAACGGGCCTGCTGCAACTTGACGCGCAAGGGGATGCGGATGCGAGGTGGGTCTTTCAGATTGGAAGCACCCTCACCACCGCAAGCGCCTCGCAGGTGCTGATGCTCAACGGGGGGGACCCTTGTAACGTGTACTGGCAGGTCGGTAGTTCCGCGACCTTGGGAACCGAGACGGCGTTCCTTGGCCATATCGTCGCCTTGACCAGCATCACGATGAACACCGGGGCCACGATCCTAGGAGGCAGCGCGCTGGCTCGTAATGGATCAGTAACGCTCGACAGCAATATCATCATGGCTTGTGAGGCAGCCGTCATTCCGGGTCCGGCGGCAGCCCTTCCGTGGATAGCTGGGCTCCTTGGGACGTACGCTCGCCGAAGACGCAAGTAAGCGATGATGGGTTCCTCAGCAGCTCGTGGCGGCGAGTTGTTGGATGCCTGAGCCAGATTCCCCTCTTTCGGTCACGGGCGCCGTGGGCCAGCCTTCGCCTGGCCCGGGCTGTGGCTGGAACGCGTTCGAGCCCAAGTTGGTAATCCAGATGAAACGAAAATGAAGATGGTATGGCAGGTGTGTTGGGACGACGGGTGATCATGCGGTGCCGGTTCAAGCCAGGTGTCTTATCTTGAAGGACATCAATTCGCTGACGATCCAAAGCTGGACTTTTGCGACGTTCGGGTTCCCAAGGAAACTCTCCTGGAGAGCGTGATGAGGCGCTATGAAAGGAGGGGACAAGTGGGACAAGCTACGATCTATCATCTGGAATCCGACCAACCCGCAGCGATTCGCTTGAGCCAGCGCCAGCTACATGTCCTGAGGCTGGTGGCCCGGGGCATGTCGAGCCAGGAAGCCGCGGACGTGCTCTTCGTGTCAAAGCGCACGGTCGACTTTCATCTAAGCCAGGTGTTCAGCAAGATGCAGGTCAGCAACCGGGTGCAGGCAATGCGGGTTGCCTGGAAGCTGGGCCTGCTACCTTTCGAGCCGTCCTAGTTGCGCAACCCTGCCGAAGATGCCGGCGTGCCCGGTCGGCGTCTCACCAAGGACGAGGCGCGGACGGCGACGCGAGATATGCCAAAATCGGTGCTCCCCACGTGCACCCATGAGCAGCAAACAAGGCATCACCTCCCGAGCGGAAAACTATAGCGATTGGTACAACGAGCTGGTCCAACGCTCCGGACTGGCCGAGCACACGCCGGTGCGCGGCAGCATGGTGATCAAGCCCCATGGATATGCCATCTGGGAGCGGATGCAAAGGGCGCTCGACACGATGTTCAAGGAGACGGGCCACGTCAACGCCTACTTCCCGCTCCTCATCCCGAAGTCATTCCTGTCACGCGAAGCGGAGCACGTTGAGGGTTTTGCCAAGGAGTGCGCGGTGGTGACACATCACCGGCTGATGAGCTCTCCCGACGGCAAAGGACTGATCGTCGATCCGGACGCGAGGCTCGAAGAAGAGCTCGTGATCCGCCCAACCAGCGAGACCATCATCTGGCACATGTACGGCAAGTGGATCCAGAGCTACCGCGACCTCCCCTTGCTGATCAACCAGTGGGCGAACGTCATGCGCTGGGAGCTCAGGACCCGGCTGTTCCTGCGCACGGCTGAGTTTCTCTGGCAAGAGGGACACACCGCTCACGCGACATACGAAGAAGCCGAAGAGGAAGCGCGTACGATCCTCGACATCTACCGACGATTCGCCGAGGAGTGGATGGCGGTGCCGGTGTTGACCGGGGTCAAGTCCAAGAACGAGACCTTCGCGGGGGCTGACCACACCTATGCGGTGGAGGCGATGACCCAGGATCGGCGGGCCATTCAGGCTGGAACCTCTCACCACCTCGGTCAGAACTTCGCCAAGGCGTTCGAAGTGCAGTTCACCTCGGCCGAAGGCAAGCTCGAATACGTCTACGCGACTTCATGGGGAGTGTCCACTCGCCTGATCGGCACGCTGATCATGGCCCACTCCGACGATCAAGGCCTCGTGCTGCCTCCGCGCCTGGCGCCGGTTCAGGTGGCGATCGTTCCCATGGGTCGGGATGAGGAGACCCGCGCGAAGACGACCGCAGTGGCCGAGCAACTGGCGGGCGATATTCGGGCGAATGGCTGGGACGGTGAGCCGGTGCGGGTCGTGGTCGACAAGCGGGAGAAGGAGTCGCCCGGGTTCAAGTTCAACGACTGGGAGCTCAAGGGGGCCTGCATTCGAATCGAGATCGGTCCTCGCGACCTCGAATCTGGGACGTGCGTGGTAGTGCCGCGGGACAGCGGAGTGAAGGGAACGGCCACCCTTGCATCGGCGGCGCCCGACGTGGTGGCGGCTCTGGGGCAGATGCAAAAGGATCTGTACCAGCGGGCCCTGGCGTTCAGGGAGGCGAACACCGCTCGCGTCGATTCTTGGGCGGACTTCGAGGCGGCTTTCGCCGGCGAGGGCGGCGGCGGCTTTGTGCTCGCGCACTGGGATGGCACGACCGAGACCGAGCAACGGATCAGCGAACAGACCAAGGCGACGATTAGAGTCATACCACTTCGGCAACTCTCGCCGGAAGACGCCGAGGCGGGCGCTTGCGTGCTCACCGGACGGCCCAGCGCACGAAGAGTTGTGTTCGCCAAAGCCTATTGAGGATGCCGAAGAAGTAGTGGCAGGTACGCCTTGCCTGGCACGGATCTTGCTACCCAAACGGCAAGCAATCCCGTTTTAGATCGAACTTGCGAGCCCCTTGCGGTAGTCTAACTTCCAAGGGATGGTGGGCCCAAGAGGCGACCCACGGGCCGAGGAAACCCATGAGAAAACATAGTGCCTTTACACTGATCGAGTTGCTGGTGGTCATTGCCATCATCGCAATTCTCGCTGCAATTCTGTTCCCCGTTTTCGCCCAGGCGAAGGACGCCGCTAAGGACGCGAGCGCCCTCAGCAACGTGAAGCAGATGGGGACGGCGCACCTGATGTACGCCGCCGACTACGACGACAATTTCGTTCTCACCGCGCGCTCCGACGGCGCCGGCTGGGACGTGTGGATGGGGATGATCCAGCCTTACATGAAGAGCTGGGACCTCATGACCCACCCCAAGATGAGCCCTCCGAGCGGCCCTCAGTTCTACTGGCAGCGTCTGCAGCACTGGGGCGTCATGCCTCGAGCCGTTTCGGTGAACCCCGGCACCGCCACCGAATACACCTGGAACCAGGCCACTCTCACCGGCGGCCAGAACGTGCGCTTCGACGGGCTCTTTGGAGCTGGCGTCGACACGGCCGGTGGAGCGACCTGGTACGCCCAGCGCAGCGCTTCCTCGCTCACCCAGAGCGCCATCGAGAACATCAGCGA
>DATLGQ010000122.1:0-2723 GCA_035540435.1 Fimbriimonadaceae bacterium | reverse complement strand
GGATGGGCGTTACCCTATAACCATGGACAAGGCAGTTCACGCCGATCCGCGGATTTTGGGAGGCACCCCTGTTTTTGTAGGGACGCGGGTGCCATTTCGGGCCTTGATTGATTACCTCGAAGGTGGCCATGACCTCGACGAATTCTTAGATGACTTCCCAACGGTCCCTCGTCACCTTGCGATTGCGGGGCTTGAAGCTGCCAACGAAGCGCTAACTGCTCGTGCGCATTCTGCTTGACGAGCAACTCCCGCGAAAATTGGCCGCTGAGCTCGTTGGGCACGAAGTGAGCACAGTTCAATAGAGGTAAGGCTGGGCTGCGACTGCTGCTGGACGAGTCGGTGTACCAACCCACCACGGCTCAAGAATTTGGCCGGCCCGGAGTCCAAAACGGTTAGGTCGATAATTGCGAGATCACTGGCCTGGTTCGTCTTTGCGTCCATGACAACGAGGAGCGGGCCCGGAAACCCTCTATCACGATCGCAAGCCGGACGGGCAGGCTCCGGACAATCTGTAGCTGGCGAGACGCATACCTACGCCGGCAGATAAGGAGGCATGCTTATGACTGACGTGTCGGTGATTGGGACCGGAGCGATGGGAAGCGCGCTGGTCGAGGCCCTCGCCGCCTCGGAAGCCGAGGTGACGGTGTGGAACCGGACCAAGGAGAAAGCCCAGGCACTCTCGGGCCCCCGAGTGCACTTAGCGGACTCGGTGACTGAGGCAATCGTGTCGAGCCCGCTCACGATCGTGGCGGTGTCGGGCTACGAGCTGTCGCTCAGCGTAGTCAAAGAGACAGGAGCGGATCTGACAGGCAAGGTCGTAGCCTCGACCTCCTTCGTGACCCCGGAACAAGCCCGGGACTACGGTGCCGTTGTGAGCGCAGTGAACGGGCGCTATCTGGACCTGTCCATTCCTGCCTACCCCAGCGAGGTTCGATCGAGAGCCGGTTTCTTTCTCATCTCGGGGGATCGCCCCGCCTATGATGCCCACCGCGAGCTGTTCGAGCGAATCGGGCGACGAACCACCTACGTCGACGACGAACCCGGCTCCGCATACGTCAGCGAGATGGTGGTCCTGCTCGCTTACCTTCCGATGGCGGTGGGTCTGCTGCAAGGGCTACGCATCTGCGAGCATCACAGGATCTCCTTGGAGTGGTTCAAAGAGACGGTCCACGAGCTGTATCCCCTTCACATCCGGTCGTTGCTCGAACGGGTCACGGCGGAAGGGGACCGGGCAGAAACTGACGTGGAGGCGTCAGTGAGCGAGTGGGGGAACGGGGCGGCGGAGTACGCCGACTACCTGAGGGAACTAGGCCTTGACCCCGGGATGTACGACGCGCTCCATCGGCTGTTCAACGCCGCCTCCGAAGCCGGGCACGGTGACGCCGATTGGACATGCGTCGCAGAGCACACTACGACGCGCTAGTGGCGTCGCAGCTCGAGGATTCGGTAACGGCTGGTCACCCGAAAGCTCTCGGGATCCTCGTTACCCGACCGTAGGATCTCCAACGCCTGAGCCAGGACGGAATCCATGGTTCCCGCGGCCTCCAGGACCGGCCGGATCCCTACGCTCATCGGATGGTTCTCCTGGTTGACCCGCAGGTACTCCTCGGGCGAGGCGGCGACGAACTGAAGCTCGCCCTCGTGGAAGCAGAATGTGACGCCGTGGAGGGTGGCGATTTCTCTCACCGAAGCCTCGTCGAACCACTTCAGCTGCGGCTCGGGCAGCGACGCGCCGGCGGCCTCGGCCCACGCCCGGCTGAATACTCCAACCATCGAGGCGATAGTACCTTCGGGCAGCCAGGCGGTGACAAAAGCCCGGCCGCCCGGGCGCAGGACTCGAACGATCTCGGCGAATGCCTGCTCGGGGTCCGGGGCAAAGATTACGCCGAAGATCGAGACGGCGACGTCGAACGATTCATCGGGGAACTCCAGATGCTGGGCGTCGCCGACTGCGAAGTCGATGTCCAGCAACTCGGCGGCCGCCCGCTCGCGTGCTACCTCGATCAGTCGTGGTGCCTGGTCGATGCCGGTCACCGAAGCCCGAAACCGCGCCGCCAGCAGTGCGGCGTTGCCGGTGCCGCAGGCGATGTCCAGCACCCGCTCACCCCGCAGCGGACCGGCCATCGCGATCACCCGCTGCGCGACCGGCTCCAACTCCCTCGCGGTTAGCTCATACCTGCCGAGTCCCCAATCTGGCATATCACTAGGTGACCACATTTGGCGGTTAATGTGGGGCGGTGGGCAGCCAACATCTAGATTTCCCCCTCAACGCCAGGTCTGAAGATGATGGGTCACCCGCGGAGGGGCGTTGCAACGTCTGCCGCGTGGCCACGGGAGGCAATGTATGAGTGACAAGAGCATTGATTACCAGGCAGTTACGGCCCGCCAAAAGGAAACCTGGGCCACAGGCGACTTTCATGAGATCGCCCGGCAGAACGTCGTGATGGCCGAAGCGCTCTGCACGGCAGTCGACCCCCACGGAGGCGATCGCGTGCTGGACATCGCCTGCGGAAGTGGAACCGCAGCACTGGTCGCCGCACGGAGGTACTGCGAGGTTACGGGCATTGATTACGTTCCGACGCTGATTGAACGGGCCCAGCGGCGGGCTGCCGCCGACGGATTCGACGTGGACTTCCGGGTGGCCGATGCCCAGGCCTTGCCGTTCCCCGACGCAAGCTTCGACGTGAACCTGTCCGTCTACGGCGTGCAGTTCGCGCCGGACC
>DATLGQ010000121.1:0-7424 GCA_035540435.1 Fimbriimonadaceae bacterium | reverse complement strand
CTCCAACAGATCGCCTCGCCCGCTGACCACCAGTAGCGCATCGAGGGGCACCCGCCACTTGCGCAGCAGGCCTCCAAAGATCACTTCCGCATCGCTGATGGTCAGGGTGCCCGCGGCGGCCTCTTCGAAGGCATCGCCAATCCGTTCGAGCCGCTTGGCCGGACTCCGCCAATGCAAAGTAGGGTCGCGAGTTTCGAACGGAAGCTCGCGACCCCGATAACCTTCGGTCACGAGTCGGTCGAACTCCTCCTCGAAGGCCGCCTCCCGGTCGACGGTAGGAAGATCTTGAGCGATCCGATGCCAATCCTCCAAGGTCCGGGGCTCGCGCGATGCTGCCGCCAATCGTCCGTCGGGGCTCGAAACGAAGCGCAGAAAGCCTCCATCCGTGTCGAACTCGGTCCCACACTCGATGCAGACCATCCCGGGAGCCGGACTTTCCTTCCCGACCGCCAGCCACTGTAGTCGCTCCCAAGTGTGGCGGCGCCCAAGGTGGTGCCTCGCGAAGTCGAACGGATCCCGATTGGCCTCCAGTAGAGTGGCGCTGTCGCCCTCGACGAAGTACTCCGCCCGGCAGGTGCCGCATTCGGCGTTACCGGCGCCAGGATCATATCCGGCCGCCACGCGCGCCCACTCATCGGGATAGAGGGCGCTCCAAGCTCGCTCAGGCTGCGGCGTCATCTGCATACGCCTGCCGTCCGGCAGTTCGTCAAACTGGGCGCTGCACGAATCGCAGACCCACACCCGCTCCGAGCGTCCGGACACTTGGCGCCACTCCTGGGGTGTTCGCGTCTCACCCGAGTCGACGTCCCGAACCTCGCCGTCGTGCTGCTCATAGGAAGCGGAGCACTGGGGGCAGCTCAAGACCAAACCCGATTTCAGCACGCCCCGGCGGCGACGCTCAAGCAAGCCGGTGCGGCAACCGGGGCAGCACACGAGCTGGCCTGGACCGCCATGAGCCCGCAGCACCCCCACCCGGCATTGCGGGCACAGCCTCTCGTCGATCTCTCTGGCTGCGACGATGCCTTCATGGCACACCGGACAGACGCCCCGCTTGAGGGGACGAGGGCGCTCCATCAGACCGCCGCAAGCTGGACACGCCTTCTTCTCATAGCTAAAGCCCTTGAGCCGGGTTCGCCGTTCGTCGAAAACTTCCAAGAGAGGTCGGTCTATGGAGGCCGCCGGCACGTCGGCCAGCAAAGCCCGCAGCTCGCCAGCGGTCTGTGGTCGGTCGCAAAAGCGCAGTTCGAGGCCAAGCTCGAGAGCCCGAGCGACGGCGGGTTCGATGCCGGGGACCAGCCGGACGAGGGGCGGCAATTCGAGGCCCCCGGCGCGCTCGGCGGCCGTCGGCGGAGGGCCGCCCGTGAGCATGTGGAAGGCGGTGGCGCAGAGACCGTACAGATCGGTAGCCGGCCCTCGCCTGGTCCGCTCGGAATACTGCTCCGGCGCCGCATAACCGGGCGTGAAGATGACGGTGTGCGCCTCAGCGGCATCGGCGTGCCACTCGCGGGCCGCGCCGAAGTCGATCAGATGAACCTCCCCGCGCGGGTCGATGAGCACGTTGGTCGGCTTGATATCGCGGTGCACGATCCCTTTGGCATGGACGGCTTCCAGGATCTCGAGCAGCTGCATCAGCACGTCCAGCGTAGCGTGCGGGTCGAGCCGCCCCTCACGCCGCAGAACATCCGCCAGAGTCTCCGAGCCAGGCAGGTAGTCGGTGGCAAAGTAGGCGGTGCCGAGTTCGACGAACGCGTGTCTGGTGGGCAGCACCCCTCTCAACCGCGCAGCATTGAGCGTCCTTGCTTCTTCCAGGAAGCGCTGCCTGAGATGGTTGGCCGTCGGAGAGTCGCCCAGATCCAGCATCCCGTCCGGCTCCCGCCTGCTGTTGGCCGGGGCAAGCTCCTTGACCACGCAATGATCCTTGCGCAGCAGGTCCTGAGCTCGGTACGCGATGCTGAACCCGCCTCGACCCAGAACGGCCTCCAGTTGGAAGCGCTCTGCGAGCACGGTTCCTTCGGGGAGTGCAGGAGGCGTATTCGGCATCGTACGCCCTGATGATACGCCGCGACGAACCGGCGGGGCACGGACGACGTAAACTGAAGTGCCCATGCTGCCCGCACTCGCTCTGGCCATCCTCTCACCTGCCTATTCGTTTTCGCCGATCGAGAAGCTGACTTACCACGTCCAGGTGACCTTTGAGGGCTTCATCCCGGTCTTGGGCGGTCAGACAGGGGTGGTGCAAGTGGATCTGGGCTTGGACGTCCTGGGCGCAAAGGCTGATGGGGATGCCCAGTTGGCGGCCGTGAGCGAGCTCAGCGCCTTCAAGATCCAGTTTAACGGCGCGACCTTGCCATTCACGCTCGAGAACGTCCAGGGCTACTTTCCGAAGAACACGGTCCAGATCACGCGATCGGGCAAGGTGCTTCGCACGGACGCCCCGGATGTTCAGCTCCCGGTTCGGCTCCCGGGCCTCGACGCCAAGCGGTTCCCCGACATCACTTTCCTGCCGGTCGAGTTCCCAGAAGGACCTCTCACGATCGGCAAGACCTTTCAATACCGCAAGAACTTCGGTGGCAGCGATGCTTTCTATGACGTGACGCCGGTGGCGGTGAAGGACGACGTCTTAGAACTGGACATCCGTATGAAGCAGGAGTACGAGGTGCTCGAAGATGACGCCGTGAACGTGGTGCAGGATGAGAAGGACGCGGTGGCGCGTGTTTCGACGAAGCTCTCCGGCACCGGAAAGGCCTTCTTCGATCTGGTCAAGGGGCGACTCGACAGGATGGAAGTGGGGGCCGTGGCCGACAGCACCGCCGTCGAGATCAGGAGCGGAAAGTCCAGCCTCCGGAAGCTGAAGACCACCCTCA
The DNA here is from genome assembly GCA_035540435.1 of Fimbriimonadaceae bacterium. Classification (GTDB taxonomy): domain Bacteria; phylum Armatimonadota; class Fimbriimonadia; order Fimbriimonadales; family Fimbriimonadaceae; genus DATLGQ01. Next base: position 4,560 of record DATLGQ010000121.1, on the reverse strand, counting down.
AAGTGGACTTGAAGAAGCCATGAAGCGGGCGTTCACTCTCATCGAGCTTCTCGTCGTGATCGCGATCATCGCGATTCTCGCAGCGCTGCTCTTCCCGGTTTTTGCTCAAGCGAAGGAGGCAGCCAAGAAGGCAACCTGCACCTCCAACATGAGGCAGACCGGCACGGCCCTGATGATCTACCTGAGCGATTGGGACGACCGCATGCCGGATCGGCGCGACCTCAAAACGAGCCTGGGGTACCGGCCATGGACCGGGTGGCCGCCGTCCGACCCGCGTGGCGGCTGGGCCGCTCTGGTGTTGGACCCTTACATCCGCAATCGCGAGTTGATGACTTGCCCCAGCGTCGCCGGCTCTGCGCTCGGCAACCGGGTTGAAGTCAGGCAGGAGTGGGCTTCGGGCGCAGTCTCCAACTACTGGCTCTGGCGCTTCGACCGAGTCGATGATCCGGTTCCGCTCGATAACTTCTGGGGCAAGAGCCCTGATCAGGCCGTCGACGATCTGCGCGCCGCAAACGACCCCCGGATTGGCCAGCCCCAAGGGGTGGCCGAGGTTGAGCTAATGGTCGATCCGTACTTTCCTCGGACGATCCCCTCGGTGCCCAACGAGCTTAAGGGCAAGTCCGTACACTTCGGCGGACGCAACCAACTCTTCCTCGATGGGCACGTGAAGTTCCTGCGAGACCCCCGCACCTAGGAATGCGGCCGCCTAATGCGCCCGATCGCTCGGCACGGTCAGCGCGCCTGCCGAATAGAGTTCCAGGGTGAGCGCGTAGGAGAGCGAGATGAAGAGACTCGCCAGGAAGAGGTTCATGCTCAGGGTCATCAGACCGAGCCCATACCGGCGCGCCCATCGGTTCTGGGCCACCACGGAGCGGCGCGCGCGCGCGCTCCAACGGCTACCCAGCAGACGGTAGGTCGCGTTCTGAAGACGCTTCATCCAATTGCGTCGCATGATCCAGAGCATCCAGAACCAGAGCCTGCGCGAGAGCCAGCGAGCCAGTGCGCTCATCTCAATGGACCTCCGGCAATAAACGTACCAGACGGGGACCTCTCGAGTGCGCGAGCTCAGTCGCGCCTTTGATCGCTACCTGCCAACATAGGAACTGCAAGATAGGAGGCGCGGATGCGAATCGGAGTAGCGGGACTTACCCATGGTCATGTGTGGGGGTTGATCGACAGCATGGCCAAGGTGGAGGGCGTGGAACTGGCGGCCGTGGCCGACGAAACCCCGCTGCTCGACCGGGCAAAGGAGCGGTTTCAGGCGGACTATCCGGACTGGCAGGTGATGCTGGATTCGGAGCCCCTCGACGGCCTGATCGTCACCAGTAACAACGTCGAGTCATCCGAGATCGCGGTCGCAGCCCTCAACCGAGGTATCCCATGCCTGGTCGAGAAGGCGATGGCCGCCACTGCCGAAGACGCCGACCGGATGCTCGAGGCCATGCGATCCAGCGGCAAGTGCCTGATCATCAACTGGCCCACCGCGTGGCAGCCATGGCTCTGGGAGCTCAAGAAGCAAGTGGACGAGGGCGCGATCGGTCCCGTCTTTCACTTCCGCTATCGCAATGGCCACCACGGACCCAAAGAGATCGGGTGCGACGAGTGGTTCGTAGGCTGGCTCTACGACGAGCGACTGAATGGCGGCGGCGCGATCGCCGACTTCTGCTCCTATGGGGCCGTCACCTGCCGGTGGCTGTTGGGCATGCCGGAGACCGTTTACTGCGCGCGCGGGAACTTCACGAAGGACTATGAAGTGTCCGACGACCACGCGGTCTGCCTCCTCAAGTACCCGAAGGCGAGTGCGGTGATCGAGGGAACGTGGGCGACGTACGGCTTCGACGAGAGTGATAATCCGGTCGTGCACGGCAAGAACGGAACGCTCGGCGTGCGGGGTGGGAAGCTCGCGCGATACGGGGCTGACAAGACCGAGATCGAGCCCCCTGCCCTACCCATCGCCAGTCCGGGCGAATACTTCATCCGGTGCATCCGCGATGGCCTCAAACCCCAGGGAATCCTGGATCCGGTGATCGCTGCCGACGCGTGCCGGATCCTGGATGCCGCCATCAAGAGCTCTCGGAGCGGCTGCGAGGAGCGTCCCTAGAGGACGCTTGCTTGCATCTCGACCGCGTGGCGGGCGAGGTCGGTCTCGGGAAAGTCTTCGTCACCGGTGGCGCGCAGGAGTCCCCGTAGTTCTCCGCGGTGGTACGTGCCGTGGTTGATGACATGTCTCGCGATCTGCGAAAGCGTCAGGCTGTGGGCGTCCCCATTCACGCGGCGGTAGTGGATCCGCGCATCCGGGTCACCGTCCAGAAGCGCAAGCCACGATTGGTTCAGCCGCTCCAGTTCCTCGAGACTCGCTGCGGGCTCCGGCATCTGGGTCGGCGAGTGACCCTCGCAGCGCTCCAGCCATACCGCCTGGGCTGCAAGAATATGCTGGAAGATGCTCATGTGCGGCTCCGGCTCGCCCTTTCCCTTGAGGCACTCCAGCCAGAGCCGGTTCGCCCAGAAATCGTAGCGGAAGCCCTCCCGTAATGCCTCGACCACGGCCTAGAGCTTGATCTCGATGTCGACGCCGCTCGGAAGATCGAGGCGCATGAGCGCATCGATGGTCTTGTTGGTGGGGTCGAGGATGTCGATCAGCCGGTTGTGCGTCCGGAGCTCGAAGTGCTCCATCGACTCCTTGTCGATATGGGGCCCTCGGATCACGCAGAACTTGCGGATGTTGGTCGGGAGCGGGATCGGGCCACTGATGCGAGCGCCGGTGCGCTTGGCGGTGTCGGTGATCTTCTCCGCCGATTGGTCGATGATTCGGTGATCGTACGCACGCAGGCGGATACGAACTTTGCTCGTTCTCATTGCTCTTATATTCTCCTGTGCCCTACGAATTCCCGGTGCCCGAGCAGGCGCCGCCACCTCGTGGGGAGCGAGTAGTATACCTCTGGAGCGCGGAGGTCGTCCTCTGCCGAGTTCCGCTTCTACCAGAGCTCCAAGGAGCGCACGCAGGCTGCAATGCAAAAGGGGAGCGAACCTGAGTTCGCTCCCCCGGGATCCTCGTAACGAACGGGACGTCCGTGCTCCGGTTACTCGTAGACCTTCGTGATCGTACCGGCGCCGACGGTTCGGCCACCCTCGCGGATGGCGAACTTGGAGCCCTGCTCCATGGCGATCGGCTGGATCAGCTCGATCGTCATGGTGATGTTGTCGCCGGGCATGACCATCTCGACTCCGCTCGGCAGGTTCAGCGTCCCGGTCACGTCGGTCGTGCGGAAGTAGAACTGGGGCCGATAGCCGGTGACGAACGGCGTGTGGCGTCCACCCTCTTCCTTCGAGAGGACATAGACCTCGGCGTCGAACTTCGTATGCGGCTTGATCGAACCGGGCTTTGCCACGACCATGCCGCGCTCGATGGTGGTCCGGTCGATGCCTCGAAGCAGGAGGCCGACGTTGTCGCCCGCCTCACAGTAGTCGAGCGTCTTGCGGAACATCTCGATGCCGGTGCAGACCGTCTTGCGGCTCTCGTCGCGAAGGCCGATAATCTCGACCTCCTCCATCGTCTTGAGCTGCCCGCGCTCGACACGGCCCGTCGAGACGGTACCGCGACCCGTGATCGTGAACACATCCTCGACCGCCATCAGGAACGGCTTGTCCTTATCGCGCTCGGGAGTCGGGATCTTGGTGTCGACCGCTTCCATCAGCTCCATGATCGACTTCACGTGCTGGTCTTCGAAGTCCACCTTGCCGGCCTCGACCTGGTCGAGCGCCTTGCGGGCCGAACCCTTCACGATCGCGGCGTTGTCGCCGTCGAAGCCGTACTTCGAAAGCAGCTCGCGAATCTCCATCTCGACCAGCTCGAGCAGCTCGGGGTCGTCCACCTGATCCGTCTTGTTGATGTAGACGACAATGTGGGGAACGCCGACCTGGCGGGCGAGCAGGATGTGCTCGCGGGTCTGCTGCATCGGCCCATCGGTGCCGGCGACCACCAAGATCGCGCCGTCCATCTGAGCCGCGCCGGTGATCATGTTCTTGATGAAGTCGGCGTGGCCGGGACAGTCGACGTGCGCGTAGTGGCGCTTCTCGGTCTCGTACTCCTGGTGCGAGATGTTGATGGTAATGCCGCGGGCCTTCTCCTCCGGCGCGCTGTCGATCTCGTCGTACTTGCGCGCCTGGGCGAGACCCTTTTCCTGCAGCACGCCGGTAATGGCGGCGGTCAGCGTCGTCTTGCCGTGGTCAACGTGGCCAATGGTGCCGATGTTGACGTGCGGCTTCGTTCTTTCGAATTTTGCTCTTGCCATGATTCCTAAACCTTATCGGGGTGCTGATCACCCGGAGTCGGCAGCCGCCTCACCGGTTCACACGCGAAGGCGAATAATACCCGCAGCCGGGGCGCGGGCGCAATTCGTCGTTCGTCGCTCGCCGGTGGTTACAGTCTTTCGCTTTCCTCAACGGAGCGGCGTCAGCTTTCCGTCATCGTCGGCGGGCGGCAACGCGTCGTTCGTGTCCTGCCCGCCCACCCGGCCGAGCGTCTCCACCGTCAAAACCTGCGTCTGCACGTCCGTACCC
>DATLGQ010000120.1:0-6677 GCA_035540435.1 Fimbriimonadaceae bacterium | reverse complement strand
CAGAAGAAGGAGCCATGCGCCTGCGCCGGCGATCCAACTCCGGGCCATGGGGTATGCCCGTTCCCACTCCAGAGGCAGCAGAGGCAGGAGCACGCCCACGAGAAGGCCGATCATGGCATAATGCTGGCCGATGTCGAACGCCTGCCTCGCATCGGGATACGCTTCCCGAAAAAGCCGGTAGATCGCGAGCGCCACCAGCGGCCCCAGGCTCAACAAGGCCCGCCGGTTGGACATCAACAGGCACCCCGACAGAGCCCCCAGGAGGCACATCGACACCCCAAAGCCTCTCCTGAGCGCAAAGGCAACCGTTGCGACCCCGATCCAGACCAGCGCGGCCAACAGGAAGCGGAACAGCGAGTCCTCCGCGTCCGGCGACATCCACCCGATCACGAGCGCGATGAGCGCGCCTCCGAAGAACAAGGTGAAGACGTCGCCGATGAAGATGAACCGGTTAGCCAAGAACCACGCGCCGAAGCCCAGAAGGACGACGCTCCCCGCTAGCCAGGCTATGGACTCCCGCTGCCAAGGCGCGCCCTCCCCAGTGCGTCTAGACCCGTAGGAGCGCAACAGCAAGCCGGCTCCCACCAGAAGGCCAAAGGCCAAAGCGGCATGGGGTCCGTTCACCCCACCCGCCATCGAGCCCAAGCGGCCAGCCGCGACTAGCCCGGCCATCGCTACCGCGGCCACCGAGCCGGCCCCCGCCCCGGCTGCGAAAGCGCCGAGTCCGGCTCCGACCGCCAGCGCCAGTTGGACGTCCGGCCTCTGCGCCTCCGGCACGTATGTGGTGAGGCCAAAGGCCGCGCATGCCAGGATGAAGGGGAACGTCCATCCGGGTCGCAAGCCGGCCATGAGCGCCACCGCAAACCCGACAACCACGGCCGGGGCAGCGACCAATACGCCCACCCATGAATCACGGCCCACAAGAGCGAGCGCCAGCATCAGGATCGCCAGAAGGCCGAGCAACATCCAAGATGCTCGCAAGCGGGACTCATCGGCATCACGCCCATCGCGCTCAGTGGAGAGAAAGAAAGTCGCGGCCGCTAGCAGGACCGCAGCAGGAGGAAGAACGGTTTCCATGGATGAGCCAACCTACGCACCCAGTTTGCGCCACTTCGTTCGGAACCTCAAGGGTCGCAGTGGCCAGGCCGCATGGTCCGCCGTATGGTCCGCTCGCCGGTTTCGAAGAAAGGACGAATGCGGACCCGGAAGGTGTTGAAGAACTTCCTGCCTTCTAAAGCGCGACGTTATCTGCTCGGGTTCGGGATGGAGACCCGGCTTCGCATGGAGTGACAGATGGCTATTCCAAGTGCATCTGCCACGTCATCCGGCTTGGGCGCCTCGCTCAGGCTTAGAAGCTTCGTGACCATGAACTCCATCTGGCGCTTGTCAGCCGCGCCGTTCCCAACCACCGCCTGCTTGATCTCGGGCGGTGTATAGTCGGTCCACCGCAGACCGCTTCGGCTTCCTGCGAGAAGGATCACCCCCAGTGCCTTGGCCACGTCCATGGCGGTCTTCTTGTTGACCGAGAACAGCAGCCGCTCGGTGGCCAACTCGTCGGGCGCCAGCTCGTCGATCAGCGACAGCACCTGCTCGTGGAGGATGAGCAGTCGGTCGGGCAATCCGATCTTCGGGGTCTCGATCAAGCCGTAGGCAACGGGACTCAGGCGCGAGCCCTCCCGGCGCACGCACCCGTAGCCGATTCGTTCGAGTCCGGGGTCGAACGCGAGAATCTTCACGATGGCTACAGCTTGAGGTCCATGATCCCGCTCACCCCAACCCCGTCGACTCGGGAGAGGTTGTCGATGTTGCCCTTGATCGGGATGTAGGCACGAATGCGGAACTCGCCAAAGATCTCACCTTCGAGCTGCGCCACTCCGCCCACGTCGCTCAGGCGCCCGCGTGGCCCCATCACCTGGGCCGCGCCGATCGCGCCCCTGCCCCGCCCCACGCTGAGGATCGGCACCACCTTGGTTGCGTTGTTGTTCGTGTCCCGGTGACCCGACAGCTTGTTGATCGCGCTATTGATCTGGGGACCGAACTGCTTGACGGCGGCTCCCACGCCCACCACCTTGAGCACTTCCTTGAACTGGGCTCCGGCGACTGCTGCAACGGCCAGCATGGCGGCAAGCGACACGAGCTTGATCTTCCTGGTCATCTTCATCCTCATCTCCTGGTTCTAGCTTTAGGTAAAGACGTTCCGCAGCGCCCGATGTTGCGGCCCAGTCACTCTAGTGGCTGCGACGAGCCGCAGTGTGAAAAACGGGAAGGGCCGCCCCGCTGCGGGGCGGCCCTTCCGATCAACTACTGAGCCGAAGCTTAGTACTTGACCGTCAGCTGCGCGGTGGCGACGCCGCCGCGAGCTCGGGTGCTGCCACCGGAACCAAACGGGTTCCAGCCGGCGACGCCCTTGCCGTCGTAGTCGCTGATCTGCCAGAGCAGGCGCAGCGCCGAGTTGTCGCTCAGCTTGTAGCCGAAGCCGATGTTCCACCAGGTGGCACGCGGTGTGCCGCCGGTGAAGCTGACGTCCGGCCGATCGGCCAGGTCGTATTCGACGTGCTCGTAGCCAAGGCCGAGATCCCAGCCACCGGTGAGGCGATACGCCACGCCGATCTTGAAGCTGTTGATCTTGTCATCCTCGGTGAAGCCCATCACGCCATTGACGGTCGTGTCGGTGCCTCGGAGGAACTCGGCATCCGCCATCAGGCGAATGTTCTCGTTCAGGTCGAAGTGCGCCTTGATCCCGAAGCCCTCGATGTCGGTGGGATTCCACCAGTCACCGATGCGACCCCAGTCGCCAGGAGCGGCGAACAGAGGCTCCACTCGGCGGTAGCCGCCGGTGATGCCCCATCGATCCTGCTGCCAGCCGAGGCGGGCGAACCAGGCCGCGTTGTCCTCATCGACGACGTTGTTGCCGTTGTAGCGGACGTTGCTCTGCGAGTAGCCGGCCTCGAGCAGGGGACCACCGAAGTTGAATCGGATGTCGCCGCCGAGGACGTTGACGCCGTTCGAGAGCACGGTCGGCGAGGAGCCGGTCGTGATGACGTTGTTGCTGTCCAGCCAGAGGTAGGCCAGGTTGACGCTACCGTTCTGGGTTAGGGGCAGGTTGAGGTGCGCGCCGAGGAGCTGATCCACGCTGTGCACGCCACCGCCGAGGCCTCGAGGTCGCTCGAAGCTCGGGCTCCACATAACGTCGTAGGAACCGGCGGACATCGACTGGAACCGGTTGCCGCTGGTCGAAACCATGTTGCCGGTGCGGCCACCAAACACGTTCAACTTGGCCGAGCCGAAGTTGAAGCCGAGGATGCCGCCGTCGATGGCCCAAAGGCCGTTGTCCCACCGCTCGTTGCTGTAGTAGAACGTGTTGTCAGGGCGCTGGAAGATGTACGGGGAGATCCGGTAGCCGACGCGGCCAAGCTCGGCCGTGAAGCGCGTTCCGAGAACGCCCGTGTTGAACATCACAGCCAGATCCTGGATGTAGATGTCCTCGTCATCCTCCTGATAGTTGCCCGAAACGAAGCTGCCCGACACGAAGCCCGGGAAGATCTCGTTCTGGTTCTGGAAGCCGTTGCCACCCAGCATGTTGCCGACGACCACGGTGGCCTTCCAGGCCGGACCGGACGTGTTGGTGCCGGCGATCGCGATGCCCAGCTCGTGGAAGATGGACAGGTCGCGAGTGGCGCCGACCGGCACGCCCTGATAGTCGCCCCGGCCAACGCCGAGCGGGCGGCTCTCGATCGAAAGACCGAAGTCGTCGCTCTGGCTGTAGCCGCCAAAGGCCACGAGGTTCACGTCGCCGTGAATCGTGATCGGAAGGGCGTTCTTCTCGAGGATGCCGACGCGGTTGGCGATGTCATCAAGACCCTTCTGCATCTTGGCGACGTCCACACCCATCGAGGCGAGTTCGCGCTCGAAGGTGGCCGTCAGGCGCTTCAGGTTGTTGATGTCGTCGCCCCAGGTCTTCATGTTGGCCATGTCGGCCTGAAGCTGGGTCAGCGAGTTCTTGAGGGCGTTGATCTCCTCTTGGTTGGCGCCGCCTGCCGGGCGGTTCTTCAGCGCGTCGATCTGCTGCTGCAGACCGTCGGTGATGCCCTTCAGGCGCTGATAGGTTGCGTGGATCGCAACCGCCAGCTCGTAGCGCGAGGCCGGTCGACCACCGCGGAACAGACCGTCGGGGTAGCCGACGAGCAGTCCCTCGTTCTTCATGGTGCGCAAAGCGTCCCATGCCCAGTGGTTTTCCGGGGTATCGGGGAAGTTGTCGCCCTGAGCGAGAACAGGCGTGATAAGCGCCGCGCTCAGAACTGTGGAAAGAGCGTACTTGAGTGTTCGCTTCATTATCCGTCGATGCTCCTTGTGTTTAGTTCGGACACAAGAGCGACGCGCGAACCTTCTTTTTCCCGCTGCCCACCTCACAACTATCCTTGAGTTTCCTATGAGGCCAAGCTTTGCGGGTCCAGCTTGTCCATTCGGCGCATCCTGCGTCCTTTAGACTCAGGCAGAACCTGAGCCGTCAACATTATGACGAGCGATTCTGCCAAATGCAAGTGTTTCGGCAAAATTGCATGGAAAGTTTTCGCGATGGGCATTGGAACACCCCAACACCCACCACCCAACACCCAACCACCTAACACCCAACACCTAACGCCACCTATCGGCTGAGCCGCACCAGGATGTCGTAGGCCAAAGGATCCAGGAAGATCTCGCGAATGTAGAAGCGGAGCTTCGCCTCCTCGGTCATCTCGTCGACCTTGATCGTCGGGTCGAGGCTCGCCGGATTCAGCGAATTGGCGGCTGACTTGAGCTGCCCGGCGTTCATGATCGCCTTGAAAGCCTTGAGCACGTCCTCGGTGTTCTGATCGGCAATGCCCATTCGCACGATTTCCAGGGCCTGAAGGCCCTTGGACAGCTCGATCAGCAGTTCGCGCCCGGGGATCTGGCTCTTCTCGATCGCGTTCTTGTGCGCCTCGTCCAGCTTCTTCTCGAAAGTCAGGAGCAGGGCGAACTCCTTCTTCTGCGCGTCGGTGACCCGCTGCCGGGCTCTTTCCACCACTGGCAGGATCTGGCGGAGCTGCTCCTTGGTCATGACGAGCGGAAGGATGTGGTTCAGAAGGTCCAGCTCCCGAACCCGGATCATGATCTGGTCGCTCTTGCGAGCGCGCTCTTCGGCCGTTTGGGCCAACGCGGAAACGGAAGCAACGCAAAGCAGGAGGGCAAGAAGAATGCGCATATCTACTCCGGAAGACCCGACTTGGGCGCCTCGACGCCACACTTACAGGACGGCGAGGAGCAGCATGGAGTTACTGCCGTTGCAAGGCTCGCCATCATCGCGGCGCCGATCGTTTGCAGATGGACGAAGAGGAGTCCACTCAGCGCGAGCACCAGCCAGGCGACGATCGTGAGCCCTTCTCGGGTGAGGCCGCCCATCGCCTGCACAACCGCAAATCCCCCGGCCATGGCCGCGACCCCCGCCAGCAGGAGCAGAGGGCCATACACCGCTCGGCGCTTTCGGCAGATCTCCATCATCGCCTGCTGGATAGTTTGCGAGCGACGCCACTGAAGCAGCCCGTAGCCGAGCCACAGCGCGAACATGAGCGCCACCTGCGCGAGGAACATCGCCGAAAGCGTACCTGTGGCGGGTTGCGGTGCCGCGGCGGTGACCGTTTTTCCGGCTCTTCAGGCCTGCCGCCCCGCCAGCGCGCCGATCTCCTCCACCGATGGCACGTACGTGGTCGCGCCAAGGCCCCGGCACGAGAGCGCGCCCGCGGCCGAGGCGAAGCGGAGACACCGCTCGATGTCCCAACTCTGATTGAGACCGAACAGCATCCCAGCTCGGAAGAGGTCGCCAGCCCCGGTGAAGTCGACCACGCCGCTGACTGGGAAGGGCTCGAAATGACGCACGGGAACCTCCGGCGAGCCGGCAATGAACCCATGTGGGCCGTCCGTGAGAATGCCGAAGCAGCCCCGAGCCTCGACGAATCGCTGGACCCAGGCGAGGTTCTTCCGGATGTCCCCCCGATGGCCCACCCAGTCGGTGCTGCATTGCCAAAAGGATCCCGGCTCGATTGGATCGTCGTCGCGGATGAAATCCATCGTGTACACCTTCATGCTCGCGAGGTGGGCCAGCCGGACGGCCTCCCTCGCGACCGCTCCCAGGTTAGGTTCGGCCGTAAACCACTCCTGCTCGGCGTAGGGGACCGCGCTCGCTTCGGTATAGGCGGCCATGGAGGAGAAGCCTTTCCCGAACATAGTGCGTTCGCCGTCTGGCGTGACGTAGATGTCGCAGATGGGCGTTTGTCCACCCCGGCTCTCGAGGAACTTGGTTTCGAGGTCGTGATGTTCGAGCATCGCCCGCAGTCGCTCCGCGCTCTCCCCCTCCCCCAGAGAGTTGCCGCAGAGCCGCACGGGCACACCCCAACTGTGGAGGGCGTTCGCGGTGTTGGCGGCCTCGCCACCCAGCAGCAGCTGCTCATCGAGGATCTCGACATAGCCTCCAGGCGCTGGCAGTCGTGGCACGCGCCGCACGCGGTCTATGCAGATGGTTCCGAAAACGAGGATGGGGTGGTGCATGTGTTGTGCGTTGTGCGCTGTGCGTTATGCGTTGGGCGCTATGTGACAATTGGTCCTTTGCGCTGGCCGTTGGGCGTCGTGCGGGACGCCTTCACTACCCTAGCACCCCGGCG
>DATLGQ010000119.1:0-3806 GCA_035540435.1 Fimbriimonadaceae bacterium | reverse complement strand
ATCTTCACGGGCGCATGGGGGGACGCCAATGGCATAACGGGGAACGGGGTGCCGATGATGCCGCCTGGACAGCACAGCTTGCTGCAGACGCGCAGCGGATTCTCATCCGAAAGCCTCACCGCTGAACCCATGTACGTCACGGCAGCCAGGGCCGGGAAGAAGGTGGTCGTGCTCTCGGCCACCCAGTCGTACCCGCCGGAGCCGCACCTAGCCTCGCTTGGAGCGGCTAGATCGAACTTCACCTCTTTCAGCGGATTTGAGCACCCGATCGCGCCGAACGTCATGCACGAGCCGAAGGACCTGGACGTGCCGAAGGGGTCTTGGACTTCCCTGCCGGTCCGAGAGGGCCCTTGGCGGGAGAGCACGTTCAAGATTGGCGAGGAAAACTTCTACGTGCTGCTCTATCAGGACCGGCAGGACCCGGCGCCGGGCTACGACACCGCCCTCATCCGCCAAGGCAGCCGGGAGGCTGCCAAAGCCAAGGCAAGCGCGGTGCTCAAGCCTGGCCGGGCGCGGGACGACACCAGCCTCTGGAGCCGGCCCTTCCGGCTGGAGCAACGCGATCTGTTCGCCAACACGTTCTTTCGGCTCTTCGAGCTGGACCCAGAGGGCAAGAGCCTCAAGCTCTTCCAGCGCGGCGCCAACGGCCTCAAGGGCGCGGCCAATAAGGACCAGACCGAGCTGTACCTGAAGGCTTACGCGGGGTTCCATGCCGACCCCTTCTGGTCGTACCAGGATGGGATGTTGGGCCCCCAACTCTACCAGGGTGGAGACGGCGAGGCTGAGCGCCGGCTTTTGGAAATGGTGCGGCTGGACTGTCACTTTCTTCGCGAGGGCACCAAGTTCGCCTTGCGCACCTGGCGGCCGGACTTGCTCACCCACTACACCCCGATGAGCGACAGCGCGGGGCATACCTGGATGGGCGTGCTGGATCCGGATTCGCCGAGCCATTCGCCCACCTTGGCAGCACGGCTCTGGCCGTTCTACGCGGAAGTGTATCGCCTGCAGGACGAGTGGCTGGGGGACATCCTCGACATGGCCGGACGCGACACGGTGGTTGCCCTGGTCAGCGACCACGGCATGATGGGCACGAACCGCCGGTTCCACGTCAACTACGTGCTGGAACAGGCGGGTCTGCTCAAGCGCACGCACGACAACAAGATCGAGATAGCCCAGACGAAGGTGCTGGCGCCGCCAAACGGCGACTTCTTCGTGGTCGTCAACACGACGGACCGCAAAGACGGAGTCGTGCCCCCGGATCAAAAGAGGGAGATCGTCGACGCGGCGGCGCGAGCGTTGCTGACGGCACGAGATCCCCAGACCGGGCTCGCCCCGGTCGTGGCGGTTTACCGGCCTGGGCAGATGGAGGGTCTGGGCGGACCGGCAGGAGGCGATCTGTATCTGGATCTCGCTCCCGGCTACTACCCATCCAACTCCCTAGCCCAACGGGTTGCCGAAGCCTCACGCTCGCCCATCGGTGACGGCGTGCACGGGTTCAATCCGAGCCTGCGCAAGATGCACGCGATCTTCTACCTTCACGGACCGGGCATCGGAGCGCGGCCATTGCCGCCGATGAAGCAGATCGACGTAGCCCCCACTCTGCTGCAGCTCATGGGGGTGCCACCCCCGCCGACGGTGCGGGGGCGTGTGCTGGTGGAAGCGCTCGACCGCTAGCCGAGGTCGTTGACGTTGAACGGGGTTTGGGAGCCGTCACTCCAAGTGATGAAGCCATCGCCGTAGTGGTCCCAGGCCATCGTTGCCGGCAGACCTTCGCCCGCGCCCTGGATGGTGCCGGTCCCGCTGTAGTCCTCGGCGAACGTGAGGGTGAAGGTGACGCCGACGCTCGTCTTGATGACCCAAGTGGTCGTCAGGTCGTCGTGAGACGTGTAGGTGTGCTCGTGCCAGGTGCCGTCGGCATACGTGTACTTGAGCTTCCACTCGCCGAACCCGTTGAGGGCCCACGAGCCGCTGTATTCGAACGTGCCGTAGCCAGGATACTTCCCGTAGCCCTGTGACTGACCGGAGTCGTCGGCGTTCAACGCATACGTATCGCCTTCCTCTTCGCCAGCGAACTCGCCCCACGTGATCTTTCGCTCGTTCCGCAAGACCAATGGAAACACGTTGGGGTCCGAGGCCCACATGAGGTTGTGGCCGGCGGACTGCGTCTTATCGTGATCGACCCAGTAACGCTCTCCACTGGGCGATTCGTAATCGTCGATGTCGCCCTGAATCCATTCGATCCAAAGCCCCATGAAGTCGTCGTAGAAGAAGGATCCATCGCCCCCCTCGTGGTGGCGAGTCTGGGGCTTCCGGCCGGTCCCGCTGTTGCGAAGCACCGATCCGTCCTTAAGCCCGCTGGTCAGGAGCTCCAGGACTCGTTGCTTTGAAAGGCGTCCACCGGACAGACCGGTGGAAGATCCAGAACCACCACAGCCGGCGATCATGCCCGCCACGGCCAAGCCCAATGCAATCGAAGATACAAGCTTCATAGACTCTCCAAGACACCTCGTTGGGTGCCCCGGAGAATGATGAGCCCAGAGCGGCCGCAGATGATACGTTCATCAACTGCGGCCGCGGGAAGTTGCAGAAAATACGGACCTACTTGAATTTCTTGTAGGTAAAGCGGTCGATCTTGAACGTATTGTCCGGGTTCAGCTCCAGAGTCTTCTTCATCTGCCCGGGCTTGACCTTCTGACCGTCGACCATCGTCCAGTTAAGGTCGATCTTGTTTCCAACGTGCCGATACTTGCCGGCTGAGGAGTAGTTTGAGCCGGCGAACTTGAAGTTTCCGTTCTTGTCCAGGATCAGCTTCATGTTCGGATTGGGCTTGCCGTCGTTGGCCACCATCCACGTACCGGCGACCTTGCTCTGCAGCGGCGCCACGGCGGCAGAGGAGACGACGGCGAGGGAAAGAAGCGTGAGGAGGATTGGATGCTTCATAGGAAGCTATTTCCACCCTTACGCCCTCAAGTGAACTCGCAAAAGCTCTGTGCCTGAAAAGTGTAGAGATTGCTATCAATTCCACAACAAAAGGCCCCGAGGTTAGCCTCGGGGCCTTTGAAACCAGCGGACAGCCTTACGCTTAGTCCGTCACGATCTTCACGTGCATGTCATGGGCGATCCAGTCGACGTCGGCGCCCATGCTCTCGCTCAAGAAGCGGAGCGGCACCATCGCGCGGCCGTTCAGGATGATCGCAGGCTGATCCAGCTCCTTCTGCGCGCCCGCAACGGTGGCGGTGCGCTGGTTAATCCAGAGCTCGATTTTCTTGCCATCGTGGTTGGCGACCACCATCTGGCGCTCCGGGAGCCACTGCACCTGCGCGCCGATCTTCTCGAACACTCCCCGCACCGGAACGAGCACACGGTTGTTCCGCATCGCCGGCTCCTGATCCGGGAATCGTACTTGGTCTCCGTCAACCGTGACCATGATCTTCGAGCGCTTCACGGGCTCCTTCTTGCCGACGGACACCTTGGCGTTAACCTCACCCTTGATCTGGGTGCCGCCATCGCTTTGAGCGAAGGCGAAAGCGCCGACCGTAAGTGCCGCTACGCCACTGACAATCTTGTTCATCAGGTTCATGTTGTTCTCTCCTTATCCGTCCATTTCGACTCCAGGAGAGTAAGGCGCGTTTGTCCTAAAAAACGTCCGCTTACGCAGCGACCTTGCGCTCCAGCAAAGCCCGAACATCGAGCTCGAACTGCTCCGCCCGGTGGGCAGCCGTGTGCTCCGCCATGACGCGTGCGCGGGCTCGGGAGGCAATCTCGCCGGCGAGCTCGCTTGGCTGCCAGAGATATCGGAGAGTTTC
>DATLGQ010000118.1:0-2670 GCA_035540435.1 Fimbriimonadaceae bacterium | reverse complement strand
AGCTCGGGGGAAGCATCAATCGGTCGAAGACCGCCGCGATCTTCATCAACCAGCTTCGGGAGAAGATCGGCGTCATGTACGGAAATCCGGAGACCACTCCCGGCGGCAGGGCACTAAAGTTCTGGGCGTCGGTCCGGCTCGAAGTCCGCAAGGGTGACGCCCTCAAAGTCGGGACCGAGCAAATTGGCGCCCGCACCAAAGTCAAAGTGGTCAAGAACAAGGTGGCGCCGCCGTTCCGCAATGCTGAATTCGACGTCATCTACGGCCGTGGCATCAGCAAGGCCGGCGACCTGTTGGACATTGCCGCCACCCGCAACATCATCACTCGGAGCGGGACCTATTTCAACTACGGTGAGATCCGGCTGGGCCAGGGACGCGACAACGCCCGGACCTTCCTGGAAGAGAACCCCGAAGTCTTTAATGAGATCGACACGAAGCTTCGGGATGCCTTTCGGGCTGAGAAGAACGCGAAGGCCGTAGCCGAAGTTGGAGTCGAGTAGCGGGCTCGCCGAGCTGGAGGCCGCCCATCCCGGGTTCAAAGCGACGCTTGAGCGGGCGCTCGCCGAACTGCGCAAGCGCCCCTACCTGCAAGAGGAGCTCCGGCGAAAGTTGGAGGCCACTCAAGCTGAAACGGTCAGCCGTTTCGTGATAGAATTCCTCTCGGATCGTGGATTCATCAACGACCGAGAGACGATACGAAACCATATCCTTCACCAGTCCGGGCAGCGGGGATATGGGCAGGAAAGAATCAAAGCCGAGCTCCTAGAGCGAGGCGCCCGGGAAGAGGTTGTTCAGGAGTGCCTGCAGGAGCAGCTCGGCCTTGAGGCGGAGCTGCAAACGGCTCTGCAGGCTCTGGCCAAGCGGTTCGGTGCGGGAGCTTCCCGCGCCCGGGCCGGCCGCTTCTTGATCGGCCGCGGGTTCTCAGAGGAACTCGTGGAAGAAGCTCTCGGTCGTTACTTTGGATCCCCCGATCTACCGGAGTGACGGCAAGAGATGGATCCGGTAGCACTCGCATTACTGGCTGGGTTCGGCGTAGCCGCCGGCGCTTCCATGGCGCTCTTTTTCGCGTGGGTCAGGCCCGCGATGGCCGCGGCTCGGCGCGAGAAAGAGCAGGCCGCCGCGGTGCTGGCGCGCATGGATCAAGAAGCCGAATCGCGGCTGAAGGAAGCCATGCTCCAGGCAAAGGAGTCCGCTCTGGCGTTCAGGGAGCAGGCGGAAGAGGAGTTGCGGCAGAAGCGGCAAGCGCTGGCCAAGGTCGAGGAGAAGCTGGCGGCCCGAGACGAGACGATCGAACAACGACGCCAGCAGATAGAGGCTCGCGAGATGGAGGTGCGCCGCTGCCTTCAAGAGGCCGAAGACATGCAGGCAGCGCTCAAGGAACGCGAACTGCGGCTCGAGCATGAGCTCGCGCGGGCCGCTGAGTTGGGGCGGGAAGAAGCTCGGGAACTCTATCTCGAGAGGGTAGAAAGCGAGTTCCGGGAGCTCGGTCTGCGACGGGCTATGGAGATCGAAGCGTCCGCGGTGGCCGATGCCGAGAAGCGCGCGCGCAAGGTCGTACTCGATGCGATGCATCGCTGCGCCGTCGAATACGTTACCGAGGCCACCGTGGCCGTCGTCGAGCTTCCCAGCGAGGACATGAAGGGCAGGATCATCGGGCGCGAAGGCCGCAACATCCGAGCGTTCGAGCAGGTGACCGGCGTGGACCTCATCATTGACGAGACGCCGGAAGCGGTGGTCATCTCCTGCTTCGACCCCGTCCGGCGGGAGACGGCGCGCCTAACCCTCATGAACCTCATGCTCGACGGTCGCATCCACCCGGGGCGTATCGAGGAGCTCTACGAGAAGGCGCAGGTCGAAGTCCAACGGATGGTGCGGGAGTCGGGCGAGCGAGCGGCCGAGCGTGCCGAGGTCGTAGGCCTTCCGCCAAAGGTCATCGATACCCTGGGCAAGCTCCGATTCAGGACCAGCTACGCCCAGAACGTTCTCGATCACTCTGTCGAAGTCGCGCACCTGTCCGCCGGCATTGCCGGTGAGCTGGGAGTGAACGTCGAGGTCTCGCGGCGCGCCGGCTTGCTCCACGACATAGGTAAGGCGCTGGGACCGGAATGGGAAGGGCCACACGCCATCAGTGGCATGGAGTTCTTGCGCACTCACGGCGAGAAGGAGAGCGTGCTGCACGCGGTGGGCGCACACCATTACGAGATCGAGCCGCAGACGCCGGAGGCCATGATCGTCATCGTCGCGGACGCACTCAGCGCAGCGCGCCCGGGAGCGCGCCGAGAGAGCCTTGAGAACTACCTCAAGCGCCTGACCGCGCTCGAACAGCTCGCCAATAGTTTCGCCGGTGTCGAGAGGTCCTACGCCGTTCAGGCAGGCCGCGAGATCCGGCTGATCGTCAAGCCACAGCAGATCGACGATCTGGGCGCGATCAGGCTGGCCGGCGACGTCGCCAAGAAGATCGAGAGCGAACTCGATTACCCCGGCCAGATCAAGGTCACCGTGATCCGGGAGACCCGGGCGCAGGGAGTGGCCAACTAGGGCGTGGACGTCTACCGTATCCTCTTCCTTGGCGACGTGGTCGGAAAACCCGGCCGGAACGCTCTGCGGGTGGGCCTGCCGAGCTTGCAATCGACCCACAGGCCCCTCTTCACGATCGTGAACGGGGAGAAC
>DATLGQ010000117.1:0-3987 GCA_035540435.1 Fimbriimonadaceae bacterium | reverse complement strand
GTGCCGCAGATCGAGGTCACCTTCGACATCGACGCCAACGGCATCTTGCAGGTGAGCGCGCAGGACAAGGCCACTGGCCAGCGCCAGTCGATCACCATCACCGGCTCGGGCAACCTCAGCAAGGAGGAGATCGAACGGATGGTGCGCGAGGCCGAGGCCAACGCGGAAGCCGACCGACGCATGCAGGAGGCGGCCGAGCTCAAGAACCGCGCCGAGCAGCTGGCTTACCAAACCGAGAAGACGATTCGGGAAGCGGGCGACAAGATCAGCGAGGCCGACCGCTCCCGCGTGGAAGAGAAGGTCGCGACGCTGCGCAAGGCGGTGGCCGAGGACAACCAGGACGAGATCCAGCAGGCCTTCACCGACTTGGAGGCCGAGAGCCACACGATCGCCGAGCAGCTCTACAAAGCCGCGACCGAGAGTGGTGGCGCCTCCGAAGAGGAAGAGCCGCCCAAGGCGGGCGTGGGCGCCCAGGACGGCGACGTCATCGACGCCGAGTTCAAGGAAGAAAAGTAAAGAGCGACCGGAGCGGGCACGGCGCGAACTTGCCGTCCCCGCTCTCGCTCTATCAGTTGCAAGCTTCCACGAGGGGTATCTTAGGCCAATGCCGGAAGACTACGAGGGCCCGGAAGGTCCGGACAATCTGAACGATCCGCCTCCCTTCTTCCCGTACGAGGGCGACGATCCCGTGCGGGAGCCCGGCAGCCTGGGCGAGTTGATCGAGGTGACCATCGAAGGCGTCTTCGTCGCCGAGAGCGCCGGCAACATTTCTCGCTTTGTGCTCCTGTCG
Organism: Fimbriimonadaceae bacterium; assembly: GCA_035540435.1. Lineage (GTDB taxonomy): Bacteria > Armatimonadota > Fimbriimonadia > Fimbriimonadales > Fimbriimonadaceae > DATLGQ01. Next base: position 3,197 of record DATLGQ010000117.1, on the reverse strand, counting down.
GATGGTGAGCGCAAGCTGCCCATCCTGATCGGCCCTTATGAAGCCCAGGCGATCAGCCTGCCCCTCGAAAACACGCGCCCGGACCGCCCGATGACTCACGATCTGCTCAAGACGATCGTGGAGCGCCTGGACGGCACCATCGACCGCGTCGTCATCGACGACCTCTGGAACACGATCTACTACGCCAAGCTCTACGTCAAGAACAAGAAGGACGAAGAGCTGGAAATCGACGCCCGCCCTTCCGACGCGGTAGCCCTCGCCGTGCGCTTCGACGCGCCCGTTTACGTGGCCGACGGCATCCTCGATGCCGCGGTTGACGAGTAGCCCAAATAAGTAGAAAAACTTCTACTGTTGCAAAAGTGTAAGGGCAGGCTTACAATGACATCGACGTGGCATCAGCAACTCGAAGTACGTTTGACGCCGACGGTTTACGTGCTTGTATAAGAGCGGTAACAGCTTGCCTGATGCTTCTGGGTTGCGTTGTACTAGTTCGCTTCGCGTTGTTCACGGCGCAAGTGCACCTGCTCTCGGACCAAGTGGCAAGTGTCAGCGAACGGCATAAGCTGCGGTTACACGAATCATGCTGACCGGGAAGTGCGCAGGTGTGCCGAAGTGAATGGGTGCAATGCTAACACAATGATTCCCAAGATGGAGTTTTCAGACTCCTGTCCGACCTGGTGTTTGTCCTAACGGCAACTTGTATTACTCCGAAGATTGTGTCTTTGAGGAGAAGCAGAATATTTTGGGAGAATACTATTGCTGTGGCCCCGATAAGGAACTTGGTGAGGCGTGGGTGCCCAACGGACCATCCTGTCCTAACGGTAGCTGAGCGGTCGGTGATGCTCACGACTAAAAAGCCCAACGGAAATGGAGTCGGGGGCTCGGGCCATCAGGGAGTAGTCGCCTGGGCTGTCTGGTTTGTCGCGCTCGTGTTGGCGGTACTTTGGGCTCAGCGGCTGGTCATGATCTTCCAAGCCCAATGGCTGCTGGCTAGAAGCGACCCTGAATTGGTTAATGTGCCGAGGGCATTGACTGGCCTCTTGATCGGCTTTTGGGACCAGAGGATGTCATGGCAAGGAGGGGGAGAACTCGGCTTCGTTCTCCTGACCTGCCTTGGGCTCGTGGCAACGCTTTTACCGCGACCAAACGGTCTGCGTTGGATTCCTATATTGGCGGCTTTCCTGTACGTGCTCTTCCTCGTTTCGTACAAGGCTCAAATCACCTGGGAGAGCTTTTGGCTGCGGCTCGTTGCTGGGATCCTGGTGGCTGCAGTTGGAGGGTTCTTTGGAAGCCGCATTCCGCATCTTGAGAAACCAAAATGAGCACACGCGGTCTATCACTAATCGAGATCCTGGTAGTTCTTGCCATAGTGGCGATCGTCAGCACCTTCGTGTTGTCCGGGCTCCGGAGGCGGCCACGACGCAGCCCAGCGTCCCGGCGAAGCCGGCCAACTGCGGCAGATCTACATCGCTGTAAATCTGTACGAGGAAGACAACAATCACGCCTCTCCTTTGAGCCTCGTGGATTTGGTGTCGACGTACATTCCCGGTCGGTTCTTGACGAGCCCATCCGACGCGCGCCACGGTTTAGCTCTGCGGAACTGGCCCGCAAATCCATGGGTCAACGGTAGCAAGGTGGACGATCCGATCTTGATGAGGCAACGAGTAGCTGATATGAACAGCTACTTTTATCTCAACACTTTCCACGGGCGCTTTCCCCCTGGTGCGACTTTCCAGCAGTATCGTAACGACCCAAAGGTCGGCATGATCACCGGGGTGGGCCTCATGCGGTGCACCTCCACCGACTTCTACTCAGGGTGTCAACATCCTGTGCGGGATCCCGCTATCGATCAGGGCCAGCCGGCTACCAACCTCATCGGCCCCGTCACGACAGTGCGCATGGACGGCTCACTGGCTTCCAGAATGCGGCGTACAGCCGGTGGCACGCTGTCGTACGAGCAACTTTTCCTGTTCTGGCTCTTAGATGGTCGGCAGGGAAGTCGCCGCATTTTGCCCAGCCCCTGAGCAGTCCCCCGCCACCCCGGACGCTATAATCGCAGCGACAATGGAGTCGATCGTGTCCTCGCCCGCTGCCGGCTGCTCATTCCTCACTTCAACCCCCGAGCGCACCTTCATTCCCGAAGATTTCGCAGGAGACGAGCGCCTGATGATCCAGGCAGCCGAAGAGTTCAGCCGCAAGGAGGTTCTGCCGCTCGTGGAGCGGCTGGAAAAGCAGGAGGAGGGCCTGATGCCGGGCCTGATCCGCAAGGCCGGCGAGCTGGGATTCTGTGGAGTCGATAGCCCCGAAGCCTACGGCGGGCTCGGGCTGGGCAAGAATCTCGCCGCGCGCATCCTCGAGTACCTCAGCCTGGATGCCAGCTTCAGCGTCACGATCGGTGTTACCAGCGGCATCGGCCAAGTGGGCCTTTCCCTCTTTGGCAACGAGGAGCAAAAGGCCAAGTACCTGCCAAGGCTCGCGGCCGGAGAGTGGATAGGCGCCTACGCTCTCAGCGAGCCCAACAGTGGCACCGACGCCCTCTCGGCCACTACCCGCGCCGAACGCCGGGGCGACAAGTGGGTGCTCAACGGCACCAAGATGTGGATCTCCAACGCCAAGTGGGCCGACTTCTTCCTGGTGATGGCCAAGATCGACGGCGAGAGGTTCAGCGCGTTCCTCGTCGAGCGCTCGTTTCCGGGCGTGAAGATCGAGCGGGAGGAGCACAAGCTTGGGCTAAAGGGCTCCTCAACGTCGCGCGTGACGCTTGAGGACGTGGAAGTACCCATAGAGAACCTGCTGCACGAGGAGGGGCTGGGGCATCAGGTGGCCTTGAATGCGTTGAATCTGGGCCGCTTCAAGCTGGCGGCCATGTGCCTGGGGCCGGCGCGCCACGCCATCGAGCTGTCAAGCGCCTACGCGCAAGAGCGGCGGCAGTTCGGACAGCCGATCGCCCAGTTCGGATTGATCCGCCAGAAGTTCGCCGAGATGGCGGCCCGCTTCTTCGCCGCCGAGGCGATGGTCTATCGCACCGGGGCGCTGATCGACGAGGCTTTCCAGGCTTACGCCGGCGACGTGGCAGGCAACCGGCGGGCGGCCGAGGAGTTCTCGGTGGAGTGCTCGATGTGCAAGGTCTTTGCCAGCGAGGCCCAGGATTTCATCATCGACGAGGCGCTCCAGGTCTACGGCGGCTACGGCTTCAC
>DATLGQ010000116.1:0-4143 GCA_035540435.1 Fimbriimonadaceae bacterium | reverse complement strand
TACTCGGTGCGGCCATCGCCCGAAGGAGGCGGATCGCTGGGGGGTGCCCCAATCGACTTGTAGACGTTGACACGACCGTACTTGATCCACGAGCCGATGGGGTCGGTGTGGCCCTCGATTCGCTGACGGATCATGCTGACGCTCGTGGATGCGCCGTAATGGCTCCAGACGAGCGCGGCCTGGCCGGCCACGTGCGGGGTCGCCATGGACGTGCCGCTCATGTAGCCATAGCCTCCACCGCGCGTGGTGCTGAGGATCGACGAGCCGGGGGCCGCGACATCGACCCAGCTGCCGTAGTTCGAATAGGAAGCGCGGGCATCGTTGCTCTCGCTCGCGCCGACTGCGATCGCGTTCGTGTAGGCGGCCGGGTAGTGAGGAGTCGTGCTGTTCGCGTTGCCGGCGGCGGCCACCACGATCGCGCCCTTGCTCCAGGCGTAGTTGACGGCGTCCTCCAGGGCGTAAGAGGTCGATTGCCCGCCCAGGCTGAGCGAGATGACCTTGGCGCCGTTGTCCGCCGCGTAGCGGATACCCGCCACGATATACGCGTAAGAACCCGACCCGTTCGACCCAAGCACCTTAACTGGCATGATCCGGCTGTTGAAGCCGATGCCGGCAACGCCGATGGCGTTGTTGGTGCCCGCTGCCGCGATCCCGGCACAGTGGGTGCCGTGGCCGTGGTCGTCGTCGGCCCAGGCGTCGTTGTTGACGAAGTCCCAGCCGATCGTCAGCTTGGGAAGCAGGTCCGGGTGCGAGAGGTCGACACCCGTATCCAAGATCGCAACGATAACGTCCGGCGAGCCCTGGATGACCTCCCACGCCTGAGGCGCCTGGATCTTCTTGGGACCCCACTGGCTGTTAAAGCTGATGTCGTTGGGGGTGAACTGAGCGTGCGCGATGTAGTTCGGCTCCGCATACTCGACCCCCGGGAGCGACCGGTAATAGTCGAGAGCGGCCCGGGTGGAGATTCCCGCAGGCAGCCTGAGAAGCTGAACTTTGAGGTTTGGAACCTCACCGACTTTGTGAGCCCTCGTCGGTGCGTGAGCCGCCGCCTGATCGACGGGCCGATCCGTGTGGAACTTCACCAGGATCTCGCCGGGAACGGCTTCTTGGGCCAGACCAAGTTGTGACAGTAGCGCTGCACCAAGCAGCAGCAGGGTTTTCGGCTTCAATTGTTGGAGATCACCTCACGTGGAGTCCGCGTCCGTGCGGCGTCCGAGCTCTAACGGCCCGGTAATTTCACTAAGCTTCTCAGGTCCAGACGTGTCGGCGCAACCCTCTGATGCCCAGTGTCGCGCATGTTGCGTCTGATAAAGCAACATCACAGAAGGCAAAAAGCAGGGCCCGCCAAGCTTGAACTTGACGGGCCCCAGTTCCTCAACAAACTGTGCTTGCTAGAGGATCTACTTGTTCTTCTTCATCACAACGGCTACATCACCTACTTCTTGAACTTGAACCCCATTCCGGTCAGCGCCTTCTTCATCGCTGCCTCGTCGAAGCCCACGAACGCGGCGACGACCTTGCCCTCGGCGTCGAGGATGTAGTTCGTCGGGTAGGCCTGAACCTTGAAGAGATTCGCCACCTTTCCGTCGGAGCTGTCCATCGCCATCGGGAAGGTGAACTTGCCTTCCTTCCGGTACTTGACGATCGTCGCCGCCGGATCGCCGCTGTTGACGGCAATCAAGTTGAGGCCCTGACCCTTGAGCTCGTTATAGATCTGCTGCAAGTGAGGAAACTCCTCACGGCACGCCTTTCACCCATAGAACCAGAAGTTGATGATGGTGGCCTTGTTCTTCTTCAGCGTGGCGGCATTGACCGGTAGCGCCTTACCCTCGGGCGTCTTAAGCGAGAACGCGGCGACCTTCGCGCCCTTCTTGAGAGTGTCGAACTGCGCCGGTTCTGCTGCTTCCAGATCAACCTCTTTGACTCCGGCAGGTGGCACGAATTTGAACTCGCTGGGCTGAAGTGGAGCGTTCAAGACGACGTCTCGGTAGGCCATCCGAACCGTCTCGGCGCCCTGCTTCACCGACCAACCGACGGGCAGGCCCGTCTGGGGGTCGATCTGAAGGCTGAGCGCTTGCTCCCGGGGCGCGGTCGGTGGCAGCAAGTCGATTACCTGTACCTCCTTCCCGTCGAGGGTCTCGGAACGCAGGTTGCTCGCCTTGAGAACGAACGGCATCTTGCCCAAGAACTCCCCGAATCCAAACAGCATCACGGTCGGACCGAAGGAGTCGCTTTCGCCCTTGGGCATTCGCTGGAACTGCTTCTGGTCGGGCGAGTAGACCGTCAGGCCGCTGCCGTCCGCATAGAGTTCGGCGTCGGGCAACTTGAGCACGTACAGGTCGGGCTTCATCGCTTTGAACACGATCCGTTGCCGTTGCCCCATCGCGTCGCCTTCCATCACGCAACTGATGGTCTTGGCCTGCTTGAGCTTCTCGGTCAGCCGGTTCATCACGTCTTCGGCCGCCCTATCTGCGTCTGTGCCTTGCGGCGAGAGCAGCACAAGGGCTCCGATGATTGCTTGGGTCATGAATCGCTCCTTGGCGAGTCGAAGCTCGCACGGGTCTGCATGATATTCCTTCCGACGCCTCGCGCGCTCAAAGGTGTTCGCGGAAGAACGCGATCATCTTGTTCCATGAGTCTTCCGCCGCCTGGCGGTTGTAGACCTCGGGGCGATCGTCGTTGAAGAATGCGTGGTGGGTGCCCGGGTAGGTATGGAACTCGTGGGGCTTGCCCACATTCGTCAAATGAGCGTCCAACTCGCGGACTGCAGCCGGCGACGCATACTCGTCGAACTCCGCGAAGAACCCCAGCACCGGCGCGCTCAGGTTCTCGAAAGGTGGGTGCACGTTCGGATGGATCCCGTAATAGTCGACGCAGGCTCCGATCTGATCGGGGTTGCTGGCGGCCGCGAAGAGCGAGAGCTGGCCCCCCATGCAGAATCCCACGACGCCGACCTTGTCCCCTCTTGCGGTGGCTTCCTGGGTCAACCTCCGGATGGCGCCACGGAGAATCTTCTCGGTCTGCTCGATGTTGAGCGCCATCATCAGTTCGCCAGCCGAGTCGGGGCCCGTCGCAGTGCGGCCCTGGTAGAGATCGGGCGCCAAAGCCGTGAACCCCTCGGCCGCAAGGCGGTTGCACACGTCCTTGATGTGCCCGACCAGTCCCCACCACTCCTGGATGACGATCACGCCGGGACCGGTCCCCGATGCAGGCGCTGCCAGATAACCGGAAAAGGTGTCGCCGTTGCCGTTGAAGGTGACCATGTCGCCCATGGCTGGATTGTAGACCGTCGCCCGGCATCGCAAGAGCTAATGCTGAACTTGGTGCCGTTGCACGATCGCGAAGGACCTCGAATCGACCTCCAGGTACAGGCGGGGCTCCGTCGTGAGCCCGAGAGCACGCCGAGGGTTCAGACAGCACGCCAGGATCGCTGCCTCCGGACCAAAATCCGCTGCCATATTCCGAAAGGCGTCATACAGGGTGATCGTGCTCCCGGCGAGCGATCCCCCATCGGCCAGTCGAACACTGCCGTCATGGATCACGCACCGGTGTCCCCACATCGCCACTTCGCTCCCGTCGGGTAGGCCCGTGGCCATGCTGCTGTCGCTGACGGCGAGTAGCCTATCGGCCGGTTTGCACCTCACCAGTACCTCCGCGGCTGCCCGCGAGACATGGATGCGGTCGTAGATGAGCTCGGAGTAGAGCCTATCTTCGCCCAACGCGAAGCCAAGAGCCCCCGGCTCGCGATGGTGGAGCGCCCGCATGGCATTGAAGGTGTGGGTCGTGTGACGCGCCCCTTGGGCGAAGCCCTGACGGGCCTCCATCCAGGTGGCATCGGTGTGGCCCATGCTGACGACCACGCCACGCGAGGCTAATCGCGCGATGAGCTCGGGCGCGCCCGGGCGCTCGGGTGCGAGAGTCACCAGCCGCAGCTTGGGATGGTCGAACACCTCGTCCCACTCCGGTCCGGCTTCTATCGGATCGAGAATGGCCGTAGGAGGCTGCGCGCCGGGGAATGCGGGGCTGAGGAACGGACCCTCCAGGTGGAAGCCCGGGATCATCGGGTGCTCGGGAAGCCGCTCCACCGCCTGAAGCACGTCCTGAGCCCTCGCCGCCACGGTCGTGGGAAGGAAGGTTTCATAG
>DATLGQ010000115.1:0-10471 GCA_035540435.1 Fimbriimonadaceae bacterium | reverse complement strand
CCTTGACAGCCTCCAACTCGGGCCTGGTGATCGAGATCGAACTGCGACCGGCCACGAAAGGTCCCATCAGGCTGCGGGCGTCATGGACGTCGTCCAGGCCGAGCAGGTGCCCGAGCTCGTGGGCGATCACCGAGCCCAGCTCCTCCGTGTAGAGCATGCGACCACGGACATTGTCGCGAACATCCATCTCCGCGGTCACCCGGTAGCTATGGGAGTTCTTGCCCCAGTTGAACCGGCGGTCCATCTCGATCTGTCCCTGCAGGCTTGGCTCGCCCGGAATGCGATCGATAAAGCGAATGATCACGTGTGGCTTTTCGTTCGGGCGGGCGATCACGAACGGACTGTCGTGCAGCGCTTCCTGCCACATGTCGATAGCAAGGCTGAGGGCCCTCTCCTGTTCAGCCGTCGCATATCGCGGGTCGATCCCGACCGTCACCGGCTGGTCCATCAGGAAGGACTTGAGCTCGGCCAGCACCCGGTTGACCGGCTTCTTCGGGTCCGGCTGCAAGACCTGGATGCTTTGCGGAGAGAGCAGCCGGGTGTTGAGGTTCGCAGAGGAACCGGTGATTGGCGCCAGCGCCAGGACGGCGACCGAGCAGAGAGCGACTCGGCGGAATCGGGAGAGCACGTAGTTAAGGTACGGAAGATCTGACCCGAACCTGAAGTGGGGCCACGGGAATTGCGCCTGACAGCGCAATATGTGGCCGGTCCCTGTGCCTGCGTGCCTTCCGGCGGCTCCTTACCCCTCGCCCTTCACCCCTCACTCTTCACTCGACAATCGAAAAAGAAGAACGACGATGGACGAACTTTCGCACGCCGTCCTCGTAACTAAGGGATGTATGAAACACCACCTCGCAAGAAAGGTTCTGGCGGGGATTGCCGCCGTGGGGGCATGGGCGCTGTTTATGAGCGTCGAGGCCCAAGATAACAAGGTCGGGAAGCCGGCGCCGGAGTTTTCGGCGAAGGGCAGCGACGGCAAGACCCACACGCTCAAGAGCCTTACAGCCAACGGGCCAGTGTTCCTCTACTTCATCAAGGATGGTTGCCCGATCAACCACGAAATGGTGAAGTACTTCAACGAACTCGGCAAGGCCTACCAGGGCAAGGCCAGCCTCGTCGGCGTGATCGACGGAGACGCCTCGACGGCCCGCAACTGGCTGAGCCAGTACAAGGCGCCGTATACGCTCCTCCTCGATCCCAGCCATCAGATCATCCGATCCTACGGCGCGATGTATTCGCCCTGGGCGGTGATGGTCGAGGACGGCAAGATCGCGAAGGTCTGGCCGGGAGCCAGCAAGGCGGGCTTGACGGAGATGAACGCCCTCATGGCCAAAGCCGGCAAAACCAAGCTGGTGTCGGTCAATCTGGAGGGGGCGCCGACGCGTCCGTCCGGAGGGTGAGCCTTCTAGAGATTGGCTTCCCGTGTGGAAGCCACCAAACCGAATAGGGCTCGCAGCCGCGAGCCCTTTTCATTTGCCGGAGGCAAGCGCATGCTCCGCTACCGGTAGGCCAAGGCTCGCCAGCACCAGGGGCGAGATGTCCACGATCCGCGGATGATCCGGTGGGTGCACGCCTTCTGGCAGGCCGGCCGTGATCAGAGGGACCAGCGAATCGAGTTCGTGCAGCGAGCCATGCGACCCTCCTCCCGTGTGGATGTTGATGCGGGGGAGCCTGAACTCGTACAGCGGCCGGGCAGTTGCCCAGATGTGTCCCGTCGACTCCGCCTCCAAACAACCCGCGATGCGCTCGAATGCGTTGGGGTAGGCGCCCCACACCAGACGGCCTGCCGTTGCCGATACGTCCAGGGTTCGCAGGTCGCCGGCCCAACTCCAGGCTGTTCCGTAATCGTCCACGGCGCAGTTGGGAGAGGATTCCCCGCGCCAGAATCTTAGGGTTCCGCGGTCGGAGGTCAGGACTCTGAATCCTGGTTCGGAGGTCAGGACCAGGTCGCTTCTGAACATCACTTGATCCACGCGCGGGTCGGAAATGAGAAGCTGGGCGATCCGATCGACGCGTTCGAGGTCCGGCCGGTTGCAGTAGATGGCGCACGCCCTGAGATTGGGCGCCACGAGCAGCTCACGGTCCTCATCCAGAGGCTCTCCCGCTCCGATAAGGTCGAAGCCCCTCAGCACCTCGTCCAGCTCGATCGCCGGCCGCTTCGATTCGTCGCAAACCGCACATTGGGCGTGATCTCCGACGATCACGAAGGCCGTTTCCTCGAGTGCCGGGCCCAGCCCGCCAAGTGCGTCGATCACGGACCCGAGCATCCGATCGATCGGCTCGAGCACATCGAAGGTGCAGTCGGGTCCTTCGTCGTGGCAGAGGATGTCGTTGTCAGGGAAGTAGGCCAGCGTGAAGTCTGGCAGGAGCCCTCGGCGGGCCAAGCCCAGCAGCACGTGCTGAGTGCCCTCGTCGGACACGCCGTACCGCTTGAACGGGCCGCTCGGGGCATCGTCGAGAATCGTCCTATCGGGAACATCGCCCACGAAATCGCCCATGTAGAAGATGGTCGGACCGCAAACCTCGTCCAACTGAGCCGCGCCGGGCATGGCTCCGATCAAACCGGGCGTCTTGATCGCTCGCGCGACGTTGCCCCGGTAGATCAGGTGATTCAGCACTCCGGCGGTCAGTCCAGCCGATTCGATCTTCTCAAAGAGGGTGGGCAGCTTCAGGTGCTCATGGTTGAGCTTGTAGAGGAAGTTCACCAGGAACTTGTCGATGCCCTGGCTCAGGATGACCTTGATGTTGCTGCCGAAGTAGGCGATGTCGTTGGACCTTTCCTCTACAAAGTAGGCTCCGTACACTCCGTGGTCCCTCGGATAGGCACCCGTAGCGATCGAGGACAGGCAGGCGTGGGTGATCGAAGGAAAGATGGTCGTCGCCACCTGCGCCTGACCGGTATGGGCCAAGGCCCTCATGTTTGGAAGACGGCCGCTCTTCAAGGCGGGCAAGACGTAGCGGGCGCCAAGAGAATCGATGACGGTAAGGACAAGCTTCTTCTTGGGCACGGTATGCCTTTGGCTCGTCAGCGGTCCTTCTGGTTCCCGTGGTTTCAGTTTGGGAGCAGTCCGGCAGGGCCAACCGCCCCACCTCCGTTCGCACTTGCTCGACTACCGCTCTCCCAGGTGGGTCGGGCAGGGAGGCGATGGCCTCCCCGCGACGGGAACCGGAGTTAGCCGCCGCCTCCGGGCGGTCGGGGTGGGCTCGGCGGCGCCAAGTTCAGCTTGAAGGGCTGCCCCAGCAGCGCGTTCCACTTCGACAGCTGAGTTCTGTTGAGGACCGCCAGGATCTTCTCGTCCGTCTGCTTTCGATGGGCCTCCATGCGTTTGCGCATCGCCTCGGGATCCGGATGGGCACCGGGCTCGGGCCGCGGCATGCTTTCCCGCGACTCCATCAAGATCCCCCGGATCTGCTGGCGCTGGGCATCGCTGAGGTCGACCTTCTCAGCCACGTCTGGGCGACCCAGGGCCATCGGCCCCTGCTGCTGCAGAGAGATCTCCTGATAGCGCGCGAACTGTCCGCTGCTCAGGATCGACTTGAGCTTCCCGTCGATCTCCTGCTCCATGCCGGGACGGCCTTGGCCGCCGGGGCCAGCGCCTCCAGGTCCCCCGAAGCTGCCTGGAGGTCCACCGGCAGGGGGCCCGCCGCCAGGAGGTCCACCTACTGGCGGTCTGCTCGGTGCTCCGCCCGGTCCACCCGGTCGCCCAGGCGCGCCCGGCCCTGCAGGGCCCATCGGCCGCAGCAGTTCGCCCAGCTTCTGCTTTTGCTCATCCGATAGCTTGAGTTCCTTCTGAACGTCCGGGTGCAACAGGAGCCTTGGACCCGCCGGTCCCATCATCGGCCCACGGGGGCCCGCCATGGGTCCCTGCCTCGGAGGCCCGCCAGGGGGAGGACCGCCTTGACCGGCCGGAGGTCCGCCATAGCCCTGCGCCGCCGCGAGCGGCACCACGGCCAAGAGGGCGAGGATAGCGAGAGTCTTGCGAGTGTTCATCAATGTCACCTCAGTCCTAATCTACAAAGTCGTTATGAGGATTTCATGAGGGGCAGCATGATCCTCACGCGGGTGCCTCGACCGAGGCTGCTTTCGATGCTGATTTGTCCGCCGTGCGCCTCGACGATGCTCTTGCAAATCGCCAGCCCGAGCCCGGCGCCGCTATCGGAGCCGGTCCGGGCGGCATCGGCGCGATAGAAGCGCTCGAACACATGAGGAAGATGCGCTGCCTCGATGCCCTCTCCTTGATCCTCGACGGTCAGGCTCACACGCTCGTCCTCGACTGCCAGGCTCACGGTGATCCCGGCGTCCGGCGGGGTGTGCCGGCAGGCGTTTTGAAGAAGGTTCGCCAGCACGCGCCGAAGGTGGTCCTCGTCGCCCGCTAGGGTCACGGGTTCTGGCGGCAGTTCCAAATGAACCTCTCGGCCCACCTCATCGACCGCGGCAGCCACGATCACGCGCAGGTCGAGTGGCTCCATTCGCAAATGAAGTTGCCCGGCGTCCGCTCTCGCCAAGGTCAGGAGATGGCGAACCAGGTTCGACATCGATGTGGCAGCGGCATCGGCGATTTCAAGCGCGTGCCGATTTCGCTCCGGATCGTTCGATGCGAGCGCGCCGCTGGTCGCAACCTGCAGCCGGGTGAGGGGCGTGCGGAGCTCGTGCGAGGCGTCCGCCGTGAATCGCCGCTGGCCCTCATACGCATCTTCGAGCGCTCGGTAGGAAGCTCGCTCGGCCGCAAAGGCGCGGGCAAGGTTCTCGGTCATCTCGTTGAAGCTGCGAGCGACTTCGGCCAGCTCGTCTTCACCGCGCACTTCGAGCCGTCTCTCCAGATCGCCGGCCCCAATCGCTGCGGTGGCTTCCTGCATTTTGGCCAGAGGAGCCAGCGCGCCCCGAGCCAGCAAGAGCGCCCCGAGCCCTGCGACCAACAGGGCGCCGGGCAGCAGAGCCAGCAGCGTCCGCCACTGAGTCTCCCGCATCGCCTGAACCTCCCGGAGCTCCCGCGCCACCTGCACGACGCCGACGAGCTCGCGATCCCGGACCACCGGGACCGACAACACCCGGACTGGCTCCTCGCGAAACGTGATCGTGCTCAATAGGTGCCTGCGGAGCCGGATGCATTCCTCGGCTGCGCGAGGGTCCAGCGCGACCTCGCCCTCCACTGGCCCGCGTCGAACCGGAAGAAATCGCGGTCTACGCACCGCGGCAACGAAGTCAGCCTCACGATCTCCCAGGCTCGGCGGCGGGCCCGGAGGGCGAGGTCCTGGTTCTTGAGCGAATGGGTCGGGTGGCCGCGGGACGCCCGGACGGAAGCCCCGGTTGGGGGGCATGGGCGGATGGGCGAGCATCCGGCCGCGATCCATCAGTTCCCTCTCAATGCGGTCTTCCAGTCGGCTGATATTGATCGCGGAGAGCACGGTCGAGAAGCCGACGAGCGCCAACCCCAGGGTGATCGTGCTGACCAGCACGAGACGTCCGCGGAACGAACGGAGGAATGTCCTCACCTGGGGTTCCTTAGCACATAGCCGAAACCGTGGACCGTATGGATGAGCTTCGGCTCGAAGTTGGCGTCGATCTTGCGCCGCAGCGATGTGACGTGGAAGTTGACGGTGTTCTCCAAACTCTCTTCGTTGCTCCAGACGCTTTCCAGGATCACCTCCCGCGTGAGCGTGCGGCCTTCGTTCCGGGCGAGCGCCTCCAGAAGACTGAATTCGCGCGGAGTCAGGTGAATCTCTTGCCCCGCCCGTCGCACCTGTCGGCTGCGAGAGTCGATGACCAGATCGGCCACATGGATAATCCCCGTCCGGTGCACCTTGTCTCGGCGCATCAGGGCTCGGATGCGCGCCAGCAGCTCCCGCACGTCGAACGGCTTGGGCAGGTAGTCGTCCGCGCCACCCTCCAGCCCACGTACGCGGTCGTCGACCGAGTCCCGGGCGGTCAGCATGAGGATCGGCGCCCGGCATCGGCGGCGCCGAAGCTCTTCGCAAACCGCCCAACCGTCCAGGCTGGGGAGCATCACGTCCAGTACGATCAAGTCGGGTGCAGATGACGCAGCCTCCAAGGCCTCGACCCCATCGGCGGCATTCTCGACTTGCCAGCCCTCTCGTTCGAAGGTGGATGCGAGCTCGCGGGCGATCACGTGGTCGTCTTCCACCAGTAGAATCCGCACGGCCTCAGTATGCGGAAAGCCTATGAGGATTCTATGAGTTCCTGCGCGTGCGACGCCGCCACGGCGTTATCCTCACATTCCGTATCCCGATGCGCCCACTCGTCCACGATCGCCTCATCGGGCAAGGTGAAGAAGAAGGTGGAGCCCTCGCCGATCCTCGAGGACGCCCAGACGGCGCCGCCATGACGCCGTACGATACGCTGCACATTGGCCAGCCCCACGCCCGTTCCAGGGAAGTCTGAATCGCTGACCAAGCGCTCAAAGGGCATAAACGCTTTGTTCACGTAGCGCATGTCGAAGCCGACGCCCTCGTCGCGGACGAAATAGACGCAAGAGCCGTCGACGCTGAGCTCGCCAATCTCGATCACGCCGCCGTCAGGCGAGAACTTGATGGCATTTCCGATCAAGTTGTCCAGAACCAGTCGGATGAGGGTCGGGTCGGCTTGGCAGTTGAGGCCGTCATGAACGGTGAACTTGAAGTCGCGGAGCCCGTCTTCCGCACCTGCACGAAGGTCCTCGATGACCTGCCAAGCGAGCTGCGAGAGGTTCACGCTCGTCCGGCTCATCGCCTGGCGGGAAATGCGTGAAAGCTTGAGAAGCTCATCGATGACGCTCGCCAGCTTGTTCGCCGCCCTCTCCTGTCGCCCAAGCTCCTCTTGAACCGGCGGCGGCAGTAGCTCGCTATAGTCCTCCCGCAACATGCGGCTGGTGGACACGATGGCCCGAAGCGGGGCCCGGAGATCGTGCGAGACGTTGTAGGTGAAGCCCTCCATCTCCGTGATGGCTTCCGAGAGCTCCTTCGTGCGCAGCGCCACCCTCTTCTCCAATTCAGTCGCCAGTTCGCGGTAGCGTCGCTCGGATTCCATGAGCGAGTCCAGCAGATCGCGGACGGCATATTGTCGGCGGCGATCACGCAGCATGGTGTCGAACGCGCTGAGGACCATCCGGGGTCGCACGGGCCGCTCCATGAGAGTCACGTTGCGCAGGTACTCGGTCAGTCGCAGCGTGCGGCTCGCCGAATCGTGGGAGCGAGAGACCAGTACCAGGAAGGGAACATCCGACCAGGGCTCTTGATCTTCCACCAACTGAAAGACCTGCGGGATGTCGGGTAGGGCGAGCGCTTCTTCGGTCAAGACCACGGCCCCAACTCCCGCTTCGAATGCTCTCACGAACTCACCAACGCTGCGAAAGCCCCTCGACGGCAGGCTCCTGCGCTTGGCCATCTCTTGAATCAACGCGGCGTCGCGTCCGACGGGAGCCAAGACGAGGAGTCTCTCACGCGTGCTGAGGCTCGGATCGTTCATCTCGCTCCCTTTGCAGAAGAGGCTCTCTCACGCCAATGTAGTTCGGCACGCCCGTGAGTACACCGTGGAAGTCGGCCAGCGGTGGACCCACCTGCACACCACCGGGAGCAACCCGTACCTCCCTGATCGTACGCTCGTGCTGGCCTGTGCGCTTCTTGAGCACCGAGATGGCCTGCCTCACCTCGCCGGCAGCTTCGAAGAAACGCAGGAGAATGAGGGTGTCGGCGAGATAGCTGAGATCCGCCTGCGATGCCATGTGCCCCACCAGACCATGCTGGGCCATCGTCATGATCGTGGTCACCCCCATCTGGTGAAGGTAGCTGAGCATCTCGTGGAGCTGAGACATCAGCATCCGCTCTTCCGGCATGGCGTTCAGAAGCCCGATGAGGCTGTCCACCACGATCAGCTTCACCCCTTCGTGGGTAAGTCTCCTAACGTGCTCGACGAACTCGCCTATGGACATCTCGGCGGGGTCGATCTGCCTGAGTAGCAAAGAGCCGTCCTCGACAGCCGCGTCGATCGACATGCCGAGCGCGCGGCACCGGGTGAGCAAGGTGCCAATGTTCTCGTCGAAAAGGAAGATGGCGGCGTTATCGCCTGAGCGCGCCGCGGCAAGCGCGTACATCGTGGCGATGGACGTCTTCCCGCTGCCAGCCGGACCCAGGATGATCGAGCTGGTGCCCGTGTCGATTCCCCCGCCCAGCAACTCGTCGAGGTTGCCTACACCGCTCAGCACCTTGCCGGGCAGTGCTTGGACCCGATGCTCGGCCGCGACCAGCCGCGGGAACACGACCAGGCCGCCCGTCTCGATCCGGTAGTCGTGGAACCCCCCTCGGAAGCGGCTGCCCCTCAGCTTGAGCACCATGAGCCGACGGCGCTCTGCGCCAAACTGATTCGCCAGCCGTTCGAGCCTCAGCACCCCGTGCACTAGGCTTTGAATCTGCACGTCGTTCGAAGTACCAAAACAGTCGTCGAGCAAAAGCACGGTCGTCTCGTGCTGGAGGAAGTACTGCTTGAGGACGAGCACCTCACGACGGAATCGGAGCGGGTCGCGCGCCAACAGCCGAACTTCGCTGAGCGAGTCGATGACGATCCGCTTGGGCTTGATTCGTTCCACGTGCTCGCGTAGCGATCGAAGCATGTCATCGAGCTCGACATCGGCCGGATCAAACACGGTGTAGGCGGAGTCGGCGTCGTGGGTGAGGTCGATGTTGTTGAGTTCCATGACCTCGACGCCCTCGAGGTCCCACCCGTGCGAGTACGCCCCGAACAAGAGTTCCTGCGCCGACTCGCTGAGGCTGACATACAGGACCGGCTCACCATTCCGGGCGCCGTCCATCAGGAACTGGAGGGCGAGCGTCGTCTTACCGGCCCCCGGCTCTCCCTCCACCAGATACATGTGGCCCCTCGTCAGGCCACCACTCAAAATGTCATCAAGTCCGGCAACGCCGGTGGCGGCACGAGCCTCGCCTTGCCATCTCCCCTTCATGCGTGCAGATTTTAACCTACGTCCATACGGACGCAAGCTTCGACCTCCCACTGAACTCGATCCTCACCATCTGGACGAAAGTTCGCGGGAGCCGGTTCGCTCGTCCGGTGGCCTTGCCGCTTCGCAAAACATGAAGCCGTTGCGGAGCGAATCAGGCAAGTAAACCACGAAGGTCTTGACTGCAAGAGAGGAGATCTTCGGATTCCGGAGACTTGGGCGTGACTCCGCAGAGCACCAGGTGCGCGGCGCAACCGGCCGCGCGGCCGCAGGCGATGTCCGTATCCATTCGATCGCCCACGACCAGGGTGTCCTGCGGTCCAACGCCGACGGCCCGCATCGCCAGCTCGGCCATGTAAGGGTGAGGCTTGCCCAAGACGATCGGAATGGTACCGGAACAAGTCTCCAGGGCTGCGACGATGGCGCCCGAACCGGGCTCCAGGCGGCCAAGCTCCACCGGGTAGGCCGCGTCCCGGTTCGTGGCAAGAAACCGGGCGCCCGCCAGGATCTTTTGCATCGCCTGGTTCAGCCAGGAATAGGTGAAGGACCTGCAGATGCCGACGATAACGGCCTCCGGTTCGCCATCAGAGTCTTCTACCAAACGATCGCCTTCGGGCCCCGACCAGGCGTTGAGGGCTTCGAGGCCTTCCGCCTTCAGGACTTTCAAGAGGCCAGGTTCGCCCACGACGTAGAGTCGCTGAAGATTGGCTTCCTTGCAGTAGGCCGCCGCAACCTGGCCTGAGGTGACGACTTCATTCTGGCGGCAGTCGATGCCCAACCTTTGCAGTCGAGAGCAGACGGACTCAGGGGTAGCGGCGGAGTTGTTGGTCAGAAAGCGTACGGCCGCGCCGGCGCTCCGCAGCTGCGCCAAGACTTCTGGAGCATGGGGTGTGGCCTCATGCCCCCGATAAACGGTGCCATCAAGGTCCAGCAGGTACAGGCTGTAGCTTCTCACGCCCGCCGCTGCACGACGAAGTGGGCTACCGCCTCGAGCAGTGCGCGCTCGGGCGTCTTGCCAACAGATTCGAGCGCCGCGATGGCTTGATCCCGGTGCTTGAGAGCCGCTTGCTCGGCTCGATCGAATGCTCCATGGGTCCGCATTCGCTCGCGGAGCGCTTCGACTTGCTCGTCGCTCACGTCCGCCCCGAAGAGGACCCGCACCTGGTCCCGCTCCTCGGCGGTGATCAAATCGCGCAAAGCCAACAATGGGAGCGTCGCGCAACCCTCCCGAAAGTCGGTTGCCGATGGTTTGCCGGTCTCGCTGGCGCAGCCCCGGTAGTCCAGGAGGTCGTCCACGATCTGGAACGCCATGCCGATGTGATATCCGTAGCGTCCGAGTGCCTCTCGAACAAAGTCGGGAGCGCATGCGACGAGGGCGCCCACTTCACAGCACGCGGCTATGAAGGTGGCGGTCTTCATCCGAAGGATCTCGAAGTGCTCGCTCTCGTGCAGATCGAAGCGGCCACGAGCCTGAAGTTCCAGGACTTCGCCCTCGGCGAGGTCCACCACTGCCGACGACACGC
>DATLGQ010000114.1:0-2699 GCA_035540435.1 Fimbriimonadaceae bacterium | reverse complement strand
GTCCCAACTCAGATGAGGATGGCAATGGCCACCTTCGTTCAGTCGAATTTCACCCGCGAATTTCCACCACTTCTCGGGACGCTAACGCGGTGGGGGATTTCGTGGTTCATAAACAGTCTCGTGCAATCCTTGCTCTCTTTTTGGTCGTTCTCGTGAGTGGGATAGGTCCTGCCGTTCTTGCTCATGGTGGAGGCGGTGTTTCGGTCGCGACTCCAACCCCGACTGAAGCGCCTGAGGAGGAGCAGCAGCCTGAGCGCGAAGGTGAAGCTCCTCCAGAAGGGGGAGGTACTGCGGAACCCGAAGAAGAGACAGGAACCGAGGGTGAGCCAGGTGAAGGCGAATCGGGCGAGGCGTTCATCCTGGATCTTGTTCCGTTTTGCGAGCCATATGCCGCTACACCCCGGATCGAATCGAATACGGTGATTGGGAACGGACGGGGCAGTAGGCGGCACATGTTCGTCGGCCGTATCAACTGTGAAGGTATGTCTCGACTACAATCTATTGACTCTAGAACTCTACTGTCGCACCTATCCTTCGTCCTCGGGCGGAGATTCGGGACCAGCTCCATGCCTGGTGGGCATCTGGGACACAATGGTTACTGTCACCTACAAGAGCGGTGTGGTGGAGGTCGCCCACTCTGGATTTCTAGGAGAGGGGTCACGCATTGTTACGACTCAATGTAGATAGGCTCAGAGCCAACATCCGGGCGACCGAGCGGATTGGCGAGGGTGTCTGAACCATGCAGATCGAAGCGCGGGGGACAGGAGAGCGTAGTTCGACATGCTGAGAAGCAGAGTTGTCATCAATCTCCTGATTATTGCGGCCTCGGTCATGGCTGGGCCAGCCGTAAAAGCGGGTATTCGCTTCGATCAAGCAGGCTACACGACCGTTTTCGTCGGGCAGAAAGATGGATCTTATGTCGGCCTCTTCATCTGGGCAGTGAATCACGACGTCGCTCCGGGAGGGCTCTTCTCCATCGTGCCTGCTCGTTGCTCGGATCCTCGACCCACGACGTGCAAGCTCCAGAGGAAGCGAGCCGTGTCGGGACAGGTGCGTGAGGGCGAAGTGCTTGATTTCGCGCCCGATCTGTCTTTCGCACGTTTGAAGGTGACGCGTAGAGGGATCACGCACGAGATCTCTTGGACTGCTGTTGGGGATCCGTCAGCGGTGAATAGTTCCCCCGAATGCTCTGCCCCCGCAGGAAAAGGACTAGGTATGGCTCGACGAGCGGCCGTTGCCGGGAACGTATTCGGCCACTCATTCTCTAAGCAGCACTCGGAGCAAAGGCATACGTCGCTTGAGGCCGTCGCCTACACCTGTTGACTCTCTAGTAATAGAGTTCCCCGGTTTTTGTTGACTGCTGGCGCCACCGCAGAGGCTTCGCATCCGTACGCACGCGACACCCTGAGCCAAGTTCCAGGTCATCGGAGAACCTAGGACTTCGCGGCTAACTCTGCCTTCGGTCGATCCACGCGATGAACCGATCCACGTCGCCGGTGCTTTCCTCGGCGACGTAGGTCTCGGCCCACTGAGAGATCTGGTCGTCGGTGAATCCCCGGCCGGACAGCCGGCTCCGCGCTTCGTTCGCGAGCGTTTCCGCCCCCTCGATGTCCATCGCGTTCGGCGTCTTCTTCGCCACACCGGCGTCCTGAGGGCGTTCAGGTGTCGGATCGGTCACGATCGCCTCCGTTCTTAGGGGTCTTCGGTCCCGCCCTACCCAGCCGCTCGCCGCGTCCAACACATAGCCGTAGCCGCGTCGGTTGCGGATGAACGGAGCGGGACGTTCGTGGTCGCCGATGAGGCGCCGGAGGCGGTAGACGGTGCGGCGCACGTCCTCGGCCGTGGCGTACGACTCGGGCGGCCACACCCGCGCCGCTAGCTCGGCGGACGACACGGGGCGCCCCTCGGCGGCCAGCAGCGCCGCTAGGACGGAGAACTCCTTCGGCGGCAGCTCGAATCGGCGCCCGTGGATCCAGACCCGGCGCGCCGCGGTATCGAGACGGATCGCTGCGTTGCCGTTCGGGTCCTCGTAGTGGTGCACGCTCGAAGACACGAGGATCTCCGCCTCCTGCGGGCGGACCTTCGCACTCGTCCAGTTCTCTCCGGCGAAGCGCTTCACCGCCCCGAGGTCCTGCCACGCCGTCACGACGAGGAACTCATGAGGAG
Organism: Fimbriimonadaceae bacterium; assembly: GCA_035540435.1. Taxonomy (GTDB): domain Bacteria; phylum Armatimonadota; class Fimbriimonadia; order Fimbriimonadales; family Fimbriimonadaceae; genus DATLGQ01. The sequence continues at coordinate 533 of DATLGQ010000114.1, read as the reverse complement.
CTTGCTCGGTCGGTCGCCCGTAGTGGAGCCCCAGGAAGCCCGGCTGCCGCCGGAAGTGCGGGAACGCGTCCTTCCGGAGGTGCTTCTCGTAGAGATCTTCGGTCCCGGGCCGAACCGTCCCGCGGAACACGCGGATGATCATGCTTCGAGCATAAGTAGGAACCACCGATGGCAGGGATCGGCGTGCCGGGGGCGAATGCCCCGATCCATGAACATCTCACCGCGTCACGTCGCCGCCGCCTCGTTGCTGTGCCTCGTCGTATCGGGAGTCGCCTCGGCGGCTCCGCAGTCTCGATCCGCCCCTCTCGACGGCGAGGGAGAGGGTCTCGAGATCGTCGCCAACATCGAGTACCCGGGCGGCACCGACATGGAGTTCCGCACGATCAAGGGGCGTGACTACGCCTTCGCCGGACAGGCGAAGGGGGTGGGTGGCGCCGAGACTGGCGGGCTGCGCGTCATCGACATCACGAAGCCGACGAAGCCCAAGCAAGTGGCGTTCTTGAACTGTGCGCTGTACCAGGCCGACATCCAGA
>DATLGQ010000113.1:0-7639 GCA_035540435.1 Fimbriimonadaceae bacterium | reverse complement strand
CCTGCCGTTCAAGACTTCACCCTGAAGGTGCGGCACGGAGAAGTCGTCGCCATCGTCGGTCACAGCGGCGCCGGTAAGACGACCCTCATGAACCTGCTGATGCGCTTCTACGACCCCACCCGCGGGCGCATCCTCCTCGACGGCCATGACCTGCGCGACCTTCGGCTGGAATCCCTTCGCCGCCAAGTCAGCATGGTGGCCCAAGAGAACGTGCTGTTCTCGGTGAGCATGGCCGAGAACGTGAAGTACGGCAAGCGCGATGCGGGCCAGGAGCAGGTCGAAGCTGCGTGCCGCGCCGCGGACCTCCACGACTTCATCGTGAGCCTCCCAGACGGCTACGACACCCTGATCGGCGAAGACGGCATCAAGCTCAGCGGCGGCCAGAAGCAGCGCCTCGCCTTGGCCCGCGCCCTCATCACCGACCCGAGAATCCTGATCCTCGACGACGTCACCTCCGCGCTGGATGGCGAGACCGAGGCGCGGGTACAGGAGGCGCTCGACCACGTCATGCGCGGCCGCACCACGTTTGTGGTCGCCCACCGACTCTCCTCCGTGGTCGCAGCCGACCGCATCGTGGTGATGGAGGAGGGCCGGATGGTCGACATCGGAACGCACGAGGAGCTGGTCAAGCGGCCCGGCATCTACCAGGACCTGTACTTCGAGCAGTTCAAGAGCGCGCTGGAGCAGGTGCGCACGTAGCGCTCAGGAACTAGCCCGCCGGCAGAGCTCTCTAACCACAACGAGATGCTCTTGCAGGGGAAGGTTTCGCTGATCACCGGCGCCGGGTCGGGCATTGGATATGGCGCAGCCAAGAGGCTGGCCAAGGAGGGAAGCCGCATCGGCTGCTTGGGCCGCACCGCCGAGGAGCTCAGCGACGTGTGCCGGGAGATCAAGGCCATGGGCGGCGAGTGCATGCCGCTGGTCGCGGACGTGAGCAGCCCAGAGGCGATGCAGGAGGCGGTGCGTCAGCTTGTCGAGCGCTGGGGGCGCATCGACATCGTTTTCGCCAACGCGGGGATCAACGGGGTCTGGGCGCCGCTGGAGGACCTGACTCCCGAGGAGTGGGACCAGACGCTGTCGATCAACCTTAAGGGGACGTTTCTTACCGTCAAGTACACGGTGCCCTATCTGAAGAAGCAGGGCGGCTCGATCATCGTCACCTCCAGCGTCAACGGCACCCGCATCTTCAGCAACACCGGCGCCACGGCCTATTCGTGCAGCAAGGGCGGGCAGGTCATCTTCTCGCGAATGGTGGCCCTGGAGCTGGCGCCGCACAAGGTGCGCATCAACACCATCTGCCCTGGCGCGATCAAGACGAACATTGGCGAAAACACCGAGCAGCGGAATGTCGAGGAAGTGAAGATCCCGGTGGAGTTTCCGGAGGGGGAGATACCTTTGACGGGCGACCGGCCGGGCACGATCGAGCAGGTCGCGGAGCTGGTGCTGTTTCTGGCCTCCGACGCCTCGAGCCACATCAGCGGCGCCGAGATCTTCATCGACGGCGCGCAGTCGCTGTTGCAAGGGTGATCTGGCCCGATCTGGGACACACTTCCGAAGCTTCCTCAAAAGGCGGCAACCTCGTCACTTGCGGAGGTATGCGCCGAAAGAGATCCAAACATCATGGGCCTCTCCCTTCGGGCTCCAGTTCTCCCGCAGGAGGTACAGGCGCCGCCCCGCGGCCCGGAAGCCCTTGGTGGAGGTCGCGACGACGTCCCTTCGTTGCCGCCAGTACGCGTAAGGTTGGTCGCCTGGGTAGTCCACGAGCCGGACGGGGCCCGGCGGAAGATCAGCGTCCTTCATGAAGGTAACGAGCAGCTCCGTTCGGCCGATCTTGCCCTTCCAGCTCGCTCCGGTGCTGAAGATGTAGTTGAAGACCCTAATCGCCGGCTGCGGAGGCGAGGGCGGCGGTCCGTCGATCGCCAGGGTGCCGAGGCGAACGCGATATCGGTTGGTCACCAAGCGCTCCTGATGAGATCCGAATCGGACCGTCTTAGTTTGGAAGATGCCCGAATACTCTGCCATGCCTCGCTTGGGAAGAAGCTCGGTTGCCACGCGCTTTCCGTCTACGAACGATTCGAAGCGGTCATAAATGCTCTTGACAGGCTCGCCCTCGATGGGCGGATCTGAGTCGCTGTCTGGGAAGCCCATCCGGACGGTCGTGGCAGGGCCTTCGTTCTTGAACCAGAACCGGCACTCGACCTCGGCATGTTCGGCATGGACCCTTGCAACGATCTTCTCCGCGACCATCCGGACAGACGGATGTCCGTCCATCAGCTTTGGAGTACCGTATTCGCCTATCCACCCGTCGTTGAGGGCTGGCAACAGCAAGAGATGCATAAGCATCACCCTATGATAGGGCAAGCGTGACTTGCCGGATCGGCTCAGAGGGCTTGGACACTAGCAGTCTGGCGGCCAGTTGCTGCTGCAGGGCTAGCGACCCGATCTGGGAGCGGGGTTGGAGTCGAGCCAAGGTAACGTGAACTCATGATCCTAGTCGTCGGGGGAGCGGGCTACATCGGCTCCCACATGTGCAAGCTGCTGCGCGAGGTTGGAGAGCCTCATCTGATCTTCGACAACTTCGAGCAGGGCCACCGCGGGGCCCTCCAAGGCAGCCCTCACGTGCAGGGCGACCTGCGCAATCCGGAGGACCTGCGAGGGGTCTTCGCCAATCACGAGATCGACGTGGTCATGCACTTCGCCGCCTACATCTCCGTCGGCGAGAGCGTGCGCGAGCCCGGCAAATACTGGACCAACAATACGGCCGGGGTCCTGAACCTCCTCGAAGCCATGCGCGAGGCGAACGTCGGCAAGTTCGTCTTCAGCTCGACCGCGGCCATATTCGGCGAGCCGCAATACGTGCCGATCGACGAGGAGCACCCCAAGAACCCGACCTCGCCCTATGGCGACTCCAAGCTGGCGGTCGAGCGCATGCTGCCGGCCTACGACCGCGCGCACCAGATCAAGTCGGTCAGCTTGCGCTACTTCAATGCAGCCGGTGCAGACCCCGACGGCCTGCTCGGCGAGGACCACGACCCTGAGGAGCACCTGATTCCGGTGGCGATCCTCGCCGCCCTCGGCAAGCGCCCCGGCATGAAGATCTTTGGCACCGACTACGACACCCCGGATGGGACCTGCGTGCGCGACTACATCCACATCCTCGACCTCGCCCAAGCCCACCTTCTGGCCGTAAGGCACCTCCGAAACGGAGGCGAGTCCCTGCAGTACAACCTCGGCAACGGCCAGGGCTTCAGCGTGCGCGAGGTGCTCGACATGGTCGAGCGGGTGATCGGGCGCGAAGTGCCCAAGGAAGAGGGGCCGAGGCGGCCAGGAGATCCGGCCAAGCTCGTGGCGTCCAGCGAAAAGATTCGCCGGGAGCTCGGGTGGCAACCCCGGCACCCAAGCCTGGAGGAGATGGTCAGGCACGCTTGGAACTGGCGCCTCAAACACCCCGACGGTTATCGGGATTAGCCGATGGCACTTTCAAACCATCCCGCATAATCCGGGCATGCCGTCGGTCACCGCTCTGGTGTCGCTACTGAGCAGGGTCGCTGTCGAGCAGGACTGCGACAAGGCCCTTCAGGAGATCGCATTGTCGGCGCTGGAGGCGACGAACAGCCGCAATGTGATCATCGCCCAGATGAACGACGCAGAAGGTTGCCTCGAACTTCGGCACGGGGCCGGGCCCGAATGGGAGAAGCATGTCCGGGGTGAGGAGCTCCAACTTGAGCTCAACGAGGCCGAGGGTGGCATCGTCGCATACGTCGCCGCGACCGGGTCCAGTCTCATGACCGGTAATGTGGCGGAGGAACCGCGCTACATCAACCTGTTCGAAACCACCCGCAGCGAGATCGCGGTACCCATCCGTGGGCCCTACGGTCGCATCCGCGCCGTACTCAACCTCGAATCAGACCAGCTCGACGCATTCGATGAGAATGCGCGCCAGCTCGCCGAAGCCTATGCGCTTATCGCGGGCATGATCCTCGAACGGCAAGAGAGCCAGGCAAGGGAAGAGGCCCTCGTCCAAGTCGGCAGCGCCCTCGACACCACCCTCACCGAAGACGCCCTCATCGACCAGGTCATGCGGGTGGCGGGCGAGGTGCTCCGCTTCCAGGCGTCCTCCATCTTCCTCCACGAGCCCGCCACCGACACCTTCGTCCTGCGCGGCTCCATCGGACGGCTCAGGGAACGCGTCGGCGAGATCAGCTACGCCCGCGGAGAGGGGTGCACCGGATGGGTCTGCGACAAGGGCCAGCCCATGCGACTCGATCATCCCCAGAAGGACCCTCGCTGGCGCGGGCGCTTCGTCGAATTCCCCCAAGAGGAGATCGCCCACTTCCTCGCGGTGCCCATCGTCTCGCGCGGACGGAGCATCGGCGCCATTCGAGTCATCCGCCAGGAGACCGACAACCCGTACCTCGACAACCGATTCACCGACTCGGACCAGCGCGTCCTCCAGGCGATCGCCGACCAGATGGCCACCGGCCTCGAGAACATCCGCAACGTCGAGAAAATGCTTCGATCCGAGCGCATGGTCGCCTGGGGCGAGCTCAGCGCCAAAAGCTCCCACATGATCGGAAACCGAGTCTTCGCCCTCAAAGGCGACGTCAACGAGCTCGAACACCTGCTGGCCGCCGCCCAACTCGACCGCGCCGAGCTCAGAGCCATCCAAAAGAGCCTCGAAACCAACGTCATGAGGGTCGAGGAGATCCTGCAGGACTTCCGCGACTTCCTCACCGCCACCCAGCTCGTCCCCGAACGGGCGAATCTCAACAAGCTCGTGGAAGAAACCGTCCGCGAGGTGTTCCCAAGGCGCTCACCCGTCGAGCTCCAGCTGGAGTTGGGGGCGGACGTGCCCGAAGTGGTCTACGACCCCAAAAAGCTTAGGCGCGCCTTGTCAGAGCTCATCGAGAACTCGCTCAACTACATCCAGGAGGGCCGCCTTAAGGTCGCGACCGGAGAGGCGTCCATCGAAAACCTATCCCGGCTGAAGGGCTGGGCCGGAAAGCCGTTCGTCCAGATCGAGGTGGAAGACACCGGCCCGGGCGTCCGCGAAGAGCAAAAGGGCGTGATATTCCAGCCGTTCTACTCGTCGCGAGTCAAGGGCATGGGCCTGGGGTTGTCGATCGTCAAGGGGATCGTCGACGCCCACGGGGGCCACGTCTTCGAGGCCGGGCAGGAAGGCAAGGGCGCGAAGTTCGTGATCCTGCTGCCGGCCGCCTAGCGCCTCACACCATATAGTGCGAGTGGGCCGCGCAAAGCTCTTCGGCCAGCGTCTCGTCCTGGCCCTCCAGCGGGTAGGCGCACAGCAGGCAGATTCCTTCCTCGGCCAGCAGCTCGTTCCAGTACTGCTCCAGCCGGTCGGCTGCGGGCAGATTGTCCAGAAAGAGTAGCCCGACCATCTCGCCGAAGGCCCGCACAGCGCGTCCCGGTCCTCGGGCTCGTCCAATCAGAGGCTGAACGACGGCCCGAAACCGCTCCCGGTCCGGCATGCCGTCAACCATGAACCGGTTCAGCGTCTCCCGCGCGTCAAAGCACAGGAATCGGCCCTGCCGCGCCAGCTCCGACAGATCCAAGCCGGCGGCCGACAATGCCGACTCCACGCCCGTCCGGTGCTCCTGAGTCAGGATCAGCACCGCCGCCTCGCCAGACTCCAGGCCGTAGCGGGCGTAGTCGGCGATCGCGGCGACCGCCCGCGCGTCCTCGGTGAAAGGGAACACGATGTGCCCACCCGCCGGAGGCGCCTTCAAGATCGAATCACAGCAGATGGTCAAAACTTTCCCCTTGTTCGGCGGATGCCCGCCCTACCTGGTATCTGGACGCCCGCAGTCCAGAGGTTGTTGCATTGCTCTCGGTTAACGGCCCATTCTACGCCAGATCGACGCCGTTGGCAAGCAGCGACGGATCCACACCCGTACAATCCACCCGCACCCGAGCGACCCGGCCCGGTACCCGCACGACCTTGCACCCCAACTCCTCAAACGCCCCGACGACGCGATCCAGAATGCCGTCGTGAAACTCCACCTCGAAGACCCCCAAATGGCCATCCTGCTTCAAAAGAACCCGCGCGAGGCGCTGTTCATGCGTGAGTGCCATGGGTTGCCCTACAGTATGAAGTAGAGCTCTTGTACAAGACATGTCGGCAATTCTCGCACTTCGAGGCAGGAGCGAGGTAGTCGCACTTTTTGCGGTCTGAGTGAGACGGGCTAGCATGGGAAGAAACACCGCCCCCGATGAGTCCGAGCTGGTTGCCCAGCATCTGATCGAAGTGGGGTGCAGGGCGGAGATCCACCCCACCCGCCCCACCTGGCTCGTAGTGGACTGCTCCAGCGTGGAGCTCGACCATCTCGGGCAGGTCGTCGCGCTTGAGCGGCACAAGTGATGTAGCTCCGCCGGCTCAACCGGCGTTGAAGTCCTTACCTTTGGCCCGGACAGACCCTTCAAGCTGTGACAACGGCCACCTCTCCAGCGGCGTCCTCCTCACCCCAACCGGTCACGGAGCGGAGGGTGGATGTCCGGCAGGCTTAGGCGCCGCTTGGGTTCTGGCACCTTCCTAAGGTGCAGGAGGACGGCGCTTCCGGTTTCCCCGGGTTCTTCGGCCACCGGGCCAAGATCTTCAGCTCCGCCGGGGCTGGTCAAGCACAACCCTATCAGGGTTGTGTGACTATCGCCGCGCCCACCCTGGTAGACCGCTTCGCGTGCAAACCTGGAGGCTCTGCGTGCGGAACGCCGGTGGCGTTCTTCCTTCCCCGTGAAGGAGTGAGCCCTCATCGCGGCCAACCGGGTGCGCGACGCGGGACCGATTATAGCCGGGGCTAGAAGCGACCAAAGATGTTAAGCCCTAGTTAACGTTGTTAACGGTGACGCCTACGACGGTTTACCATGTAGGTGAACATGGAAAACGACATCAATCAGAGTGCGCTCTGGACAAAGCTTGCGAGCTTTCAAATCGACTCGGGCGACGAGTCGCTGACGTTTGAGAAGAGACTGGCGAGGGAGAACGGGTGGACCGTCGACTTCGCGCGGCGGGTGATCGAGGAGTACAAGCGGTTCGTCTTTCTCTGCATGAAGGCGGGCCACCCCTGCACGCCCTCGGACCAGGTCGACCAGGCCTGGCACCTGCACCTGACGTACACGGTGAGCTATTGGGAGGGGCTGTGCGCGATCTTGCCGCGGCCCCTGCACCATAACCCCACCAAGGGCGGCCTACCCGAGGACGACAAGTTCGACGACTGGTACGCGCGGACGCGGGAGTCTTACGCGCGGCTCTTCGGCGAGGCGCCCCCGCCGGACATCTGGCCCTCGGCCGAGGAGAGGTTCGGCATCGACCCTTATGCGCAGAGGGTGAACCTCAAGCGCTATTGGGTCATTCCCAAGGAGCCGGCGAAGCGCGCGCTTCTGCTATCCGGAGTACTCGTCGGCATCGCGGGCTGCTCTACTGCGAGAGGCGGCGCGGATCCGTTGCTGGCGGCCATCCTGTTCATGATCGCCGCAGCAGTGCTGATCATCCTCGCGGTTATAGCTTCCAGACGGCGGGACGGCAGCGGAGGCGCGGGTGGCGGCGGGTGCGGTGGCTTCTTCGGGTCTGGTTGCGGAGGAAGCGACGGCGGCTCCGGGTGCGGGGGCGGAGGCTGTGGCGGAG
>DATLGQ010000112.1:0-3092 GCA_035540435.1 Fimbriimonadaceae bacterium | reverse complement strand
CGTCCTGGAAAAACTTGAAACCCTCGTTGATCGAACGGCCCCACTGATGCTTGAACTGAACGAGCGCATGCGTGTAGACGCGCTGCCACATCGCCGCCAGCCCCTGCATGCCCAGCTGGCCCTCGCGTTCGAAGCGCCGCTGGTCGCTGCGAGCGTGGTCGATCTTCTCCTGACAGTAATCCTCGAAGCCCGACTTGAACGAGGCATCGTCCAGTTGCTCAGCCAGGATCGGCGTCATGTTGATCGTCCAGCGAGGGCGGATGCCTTCGTTGCGGAGCCGATCGAGTGCATGAAGCAGGGGCAGGTAACACTCGGCGGCGGATTCGTTGATCCAGTCGGTGCCATGCGGCGACTTGCCGTGCGAGAGCACGTACGGCATGTGCGAGTGCAGGCATAGGAGAAACCTGCCGATGGCCATCAGGCTTGTTCGGTCGCTTCTTCTCCGATAACCTCGGGCTCCGCTCCGCCCTCTTCGGCGACCTCGGGTTCCAGGACCTCTTCTCTTGCGATCTGGACGCTGAAGAGGGTGGCGTCGGGCGAAGTAGCGAGGGTCATGCCGGGTGGAAGAGTGATGTCTCCGGCGTTGATGTGGTGGCCCACCTCCAAGTGCGAAATGTCCACTTCGATCTGATCCGGCATGTCCTTCACCTTGCCCTTGAGCTTGAGAGCGCTCAGCGGGTGGTTGAGTAAGGCGGTGCCCGCTTCGACCGCTTCGGGCGTGCCCAGGCTGACGATCGGCACGTCGACCGTGATTTCCTCGTCCATGGACACCTGCATCAGGGTCACGCTGAGCAGCCTCCGGGTCAAGACCTCCTGCTCGTAGCCCTTTACAACTGTGTTGAGGGTGCCCTTCTCGCCGGAGATCTGCACCTCGACGACTCCCGCTCCATGTGCCTGTGAAATCGCCCGTTTGACCTCCGTGACCGGCGCCTGCACCAAGCGAATCTGCTTCTGGTCGTCTACCAGCGCCATGGGCACGAGGCCGCGCTTTCGAAGATGCTTGGGGGCGACGTTTTCCTCGCGCGGCTCAACCTGCAAGCTGGACATGTTCTATTGGCTCCTCCCGGTGCGGATCGATGCATAAGACTAGCACTTTGGGCCTGCCTGTTCGCCTCCCCGAGCCAAGGCGACGCTAACGGCCATGTTGGCGCGGTGTCGTAAACTTCCCACATGAAGCTCTCTCTGACGGCGCTTATGGGTGTGGTCCTGGCCGCGACGATTGGATGCCGGAAGTCGGAACTCCCGCCGGAGCCGCCCAAGGTGGAGGAGACGCCGGTGGTGGAGAATCCGCCCGCGGCGAGCGGCGGCGGCATCCAGATCCACGGGGGAGGTGCCGGACCCATGGCCCCAGTAACCGGCACCGAGTCACTGCAAGGATCAGGCGGTAGCGCCGGGGGCCAGGTGCTCAAAGACCGGGCACGTGGCATCGGCTCGTCGCCGAGCAGCCTCGACCAATATGGCGGTGGGGAGTAGCCGGTGAAGCTTGCGCTTCTGCTGGCCCTGACGTTGCAGGACGCGCCCTATCGGCCGACGGGCCCGGCGATCGAAGTCACCATGGCCGGGGGAGGGCGCTTTACCATCACGACCGACCCAAGGTCGTCGCCCAAGACGGTGGCGCGGATTCTTGAGTTGACCCGGCAAGGGTTCTATGACCGGCAGCGAGTCCACCGGGTGGAGTATTGGGTGACTCAGTGGGGCGCCCCTCAGAGCAAGGATCAGCCGCTCGACGCGAAGGATCCAGGCAGCGGCCGCCCGGTTACGAACCCTGCCGTCGCGGGAGGCGGCTCCGGGAAGCAGCTTCCTTTCGAGGAAAGCCCCATCGACTTCAAGCGCGGGGTGGTGGGGGTGGCATCCACCGGCCTGCAGGTCGGCGGCGACTCCCAGCTCTTCGTGATCAAGCAGGATCGGCTCTACCTCTACCGCTCGTACGCGGTGGTGGGCAAGGTGACGCACGGCATGGCGGTCGTCGACGGTATCAAGCGTGGCGACCGGATCAAGTCGATGCGGGTCCTGCCGCAGCGCCGAGTTGCTCAGCCAGCTTCGCGGGCGCGGCCTCCAGCGCATCGTTGAGCTTCGTCAGGTCTTTCGCGCCTGCGGTCGCGAAATCTGGCCTGCCGCCGCCACCGCCGCCCGCCAGCTTGGCCAGCTCGCGCACCAGGTTCCCGGCGTGCGCTCCGGCAGCCTGTGCTTCCGCCCCGACCTTGCAGATGATCATGGCCTTGCCTTCCATTCGCAGAGCGACGACCGCCACTCGCTTCGGCTGCCCCTCCGCGAGGCGGTCGGCGGCAAGGGTGGCGTCCTTCATGTCTCCTTCATCCAGGCTTTGCACCGCCAGCTCCACCGGCCCAACCTGCTGTAGCGCGGCCTCCTGGGTCTCAGCAGCCTGTGCTCGCATGCGTCCGGCGCGCTTGCGCTCCTCCCTGAGTTGTTCGAGCGTCCGCTCCACGGCTTGGGGCAGATCGTGCGGATTCGCCTTGAGGCGGCGCGCGGCCTCGTGGAGGAGCTGGGATTGCTCGCGCACCCACTCGTAGGCTCCCTCGCCGGTGAGTGCTTCGATGCGGCGCACCCCGCTCGCGGCGCTGCTCTCGCTCAGGATCTTGAACAGGCCCACTTCGCTGCTCTGGCGGATATGGCACCCGCCGCAGAGCTCGAGGCTGAAGTCTCCGACCTGCACCATGCGCACCCGGTCGCCGTACTTTTCGCCGAAAAGCGCCATCGCGCCTTTCTTCTTGGCTTCTTCGATTGGGAGGTCGCTGTGAATCTGGACCGGAAGTCCGGCGAGGACCTCCCGGTTCACGATGCTCTCGACCTCAGCGATCTCCTCTGAAGTCATCGCTTTGCCGTGGGTGAAGTCGAAGCGCAGGTGGTCGGGCGCGACGAGCGAGCCCGCCTGGGTGACGTGCTTGCCCAGAACCTGACGGAGGGCGGCGTGCAGCAGGTGGGTGGCGGTGTGATTGCGGGTGATGCGCCTTCGGCGTTCTGCATCGACTCGGGCGTGAACTTCGCCGAAAAAGAGGCCGCTGTCGAGGACGGGGCGGATTTGTTCGACCGACAGCCCAACGAGGCTCAGAACGCCCTCGCCGCTCTGGGGG
>DATLGQ010000111.1:0-6977 GCA_035540435.1 Fimbriimonadaceae bacterium | reverse complement strand
ACCCTCGCGTGGCGCTCCTCGACATCGCCTACGTCAACGACACTGCGCAGATTCGGCGTCAGCCCAAGATGACCGCGATCAACAGCGCCATCGAGATCGACCTGACCGGCCAGATCGCGGCCGATTCAATCGGGCTCAAGTTCTTCTCCGGCGTTGGAGGGCAGATGGATTTCGTGAGAGGCGCCTCGCTGTCGCCTGGCGGCAAGCCGATCTTCGCGCTACCGTCACGGACGAGCAAGGGCGAGAGTCGCATCGTGCCAACCCTCAAACCTGGAGCCGGCGTTGTCACCACCCGAGCCCACGTGCAATACGTCGTCACCGAACACGGAATCGCGAATCTTTATGGTAAGAATCTGCGGCAACGCGCGACTGCGCTGATCGAGATCGCTCATCCAGATGACCGAGAAGATCTGGAGCGAGCGGCGTTCGAGCGGTTCAGGCGCCATTAGAGGGCCCTCTCCCACCTATGAAAAGCAAGATCGGCATCGTCGGCTGCGGCAACATCAGCGGCATCTACATCGACAACCTCCAGCGGTTCGAGCAGACCGAAGTGGTCGCCTGCGCCGACCTCGACACCGCTCGCGCTCGCGACGTCGCGGCATCCAAGCAGATCCCCAACTCCGGGAGCCCTGAGGACCTGTTGTCGATGCCGGAGGTCGACATCGTCGTGAACCTGACCGTGCCGAAGGCCCACTTCCAAGTGGGGATGGCGGCCTTGGAAGCGGGTAAGCATCTCTACAACGAAAAGCCCCTCACGGTGGAGCGATCCGACGCCAGGCGCCTGCTCGAAAAGGCTAGAGAGAAAGGACTGCGAGTGGGGTGCGCTCCCGACACCTTCCTGGGCGCGGGCCACCAAACTTGCCGCAAGCTTGTCGACGAGGGCGTCATCGGAGAGCCCATCGGCGCCACCGCCTTCATGCAGTGTCATGGGCATGAGAGTTGGCACCCTTCGCCCGAGTTCTATTACGAGCAGGGGGGAGGCCCCATGCTCGACATGGGCCCGTACTACCTCACGACTCTGATCAACCTGATCGGAGGCGTCAGCAAAGTCGCCGGCATGAGCAGAATGACCTTCCCGACTCGCACCATCACCAGCGAGCCGAAGAAGGGCAAGATCGTGCCCGTCGAGACCCCCACCCACATCCTGGGTCTGCTGGAGTTCGCCAACGGAGCCCTCGCCCACATCACGACGAGCTTCGATGTCTGGAGCAGCAACCACGGCTGCATCGAGGTTTACGGCAGCGAGGGGTCGATGATCGTGCCCGACCCTAACTGGTTCGGCGGCCAGATTTGGATTCGCACGTCGAAGCACTCGGATTGGGAGGAGATCAGCCACAGCCACCCATACCCCGAGAATGCTCGGGGACTGGGCGTACTGGACATGGCCCTCTCGATAGCGGCCGGCGAATCCCACCGAGCCAACGGCGACCTCGCCTTCCATGTCCTGGACGTCATGCACGGCATCGTCGAGGCTTCGCAAGGCGCCCGCACCATCACCCTCGAATCCGCTGTCGGCAAGCCGCAGCCGATGCCAACAGGCGGCCTAGGCTAGCTGATATCTCGCTCGAAGCTCAGGCCACGTCCCGGTCTCGATAGCCTCGCGCAGCTCGCTCATCAGCCGGGCATAAAACGCCAGGTTGTGCAGCGTTGCCAGGCGAGGCCCCAGCGGCTCCCCGGCCTTGAACAGATGTCGTAGGTAGGCTGCCGAATAGCGCTGCGTCTGGGGAAACACCGACTCTTCGTCCACCGGTCCACCGTGCTCGGCCCATTCCGCCCGCAGAATTTTCACCCGTCCCTTCAGGGTGTAGAGGGCGTGGTGCCGCGCCATTCGAGTTGGCAGCACGCAATCGAACAGATCGACCCCCGCCGACACCGCATGGAGGATGTCCTGAGGGTGCCCGACCCCCATGAGGTACCGCGGCTTGTCCGACGGCAGTAGCGGAGCCACGAGCGACACCACCGGATACTGCATCTCCGTCGGCTCACCCACACTCACACCTCCAATCGCGAAGCCGTCGAAACCGAGCTGCGTCACGTAGGCCGCCGACTCCCGCCGAAGGTCCTCGCGTACACCCCCTTGCACAATGCCGAACACCGCTTGCCCATCTGTCTTGGCCGCGAGGTTGCGAGGTGCCCAAAGGTGAGTCCGCCGCATCGCCTCAGCCGCCTCGTCGCGTGTGCAAGGGTACGGGGGGCAAACATCCAACGCCATCGAGATGTCCACGCCCAAATCAGCCTGGATCTCGATCGAGCGCTCGGGCGTCAGCGCGATCTCCCTCCCGTCCAGATGCGAGCGAAACCTCACCCCCTCATCCGAAAGGTCCCGCATCTGGGAGAGGCTCATCACCTGGTAGCCGCCGGAATCGGTGAGGATGGCGCCGCCCCAGCTCATAAAGCGGTGCAGGCCGCCCAAGCGTCGGATCAGCTCGCTTCCGGGTCTCAACGCCAAGTGGTAGGTGTTCGCCAGGATGAGCTGAAAGCCCAACGCTTCCAGATCCTCTGACCCGAGGGTCTTGACCGCGCCCTGAGTCCCCACCGGCATGAACGCTGGGGTTTCGACGGTGCCGCTTCGGGTGTGAAGCCGGCCGCGCCGCGCGCCGGTGTGTGGGCAAGTCGCCAGCAACTCGAAGCGCACGGTGGACATCGCGCCGATTATGCCCGCCTCATCCGAGATGTGCTACTAAGAACAGGATGAAGAGGCTGGGCATGTTGGGCGGTACCGGGCCGGAGTCGACCATCGACTACTACCGGCTCATCCTGGAAGAGCACGCGCGGCGCAGGCCCGATCAGGGCAATCCCCCGATCCTGATCAACAGCGTCAACTTTCGCGAGCTCATGCCGTTCATGGAGTCTCACGATTGGGAGGGACTGGCGAGGTGGCTGGCGGCGCAGTTCGAAATCCTGGGCCGTGCCGGAGCGGATTTCGGGCTGATCTCGGCCAACACTCCCCACGTCGCCTATGAGCTGCTCGAGCTGATCTCTCCGCTACCTCTCCTGAGTATCCTGAGCTCGACCGCCGAAGAAGCGTCGAGACGCGGCTTTCGTCGCCTGGCGCTGCTGGGAACCCGGTTGACGATGGAGGGCCGCTTCTACCCGGACGAGTTCGAGCGTCGGGGGATGGAGCTGGTCGTTCCCCGCGAAGCTGAGTTGGAGTTCGTGAACCGCAAGTACTTCGATGAGCTCTTCGTTGGAATCTTCAAGGAGGAGACCCGTGAGAGCTTCCGGGCGCTGATCCTCGATATGGTGCATCGCGACTCGGTCGACGCGGTCGTCCTGGGCGGTACCGAGCTTCCGCTGCTCCTCCGGCAGGTGGATGATCTGCCAGTCCCCTTGCTGGACACCGCCAAGATTCACGCCTCGGCCGCAGTGGACCGGATCCTCAGCTAAGCCTACTGATCCTGCAGGTATTCCCTTACCTGCTCCGCCAGTCGTCTCGTCATCGTCGGCACGGACGCGATGTCTTCCACGCTCGCCCGTCGGATGCCCTCCACGGATCCGAACGTGCGCAGAAGTAGCCGCTTGCGGCGGGGCCCGACCCCCGGAATCTCCTCCAGCGCAGAGCCGGCGAACCGCTTGTCCCGCACCTTGCGGTGATAGGTCAGCGCGAATCGATGCGCCTCGTCCCGAAGCTTGCGCAGCATCATCAGCCCCGGCGAAGTCAGCGGCAGCTCCACCTCCCGGTAGCCATACCCCCCCTCGCCCGGCGGGAGAGGGGGCTGGGGGGTCAGTGCATCGCCACGAGGCACGAGCGGCTCGGCAAAGGTTCCGGCAACCTGTGGCGCCACCGGCGGGGTGCCCGGCGCGCGCTCGACGAGCATATCGAGCGCGCCCACCGCGCCGTCGGCTGCCCCAAGATGCTCCCCAGAGGACCAGCCATCCGGCAACTGCCCAGGCGAGGGCGCCTGCACCGGCTGGTACACGATCTCCATGCGCTTGGCCAGACCGATCATCGGTACCGTCAGCCCCAGGTCGTCACGCGCTTTCAAAGCCGCCGCAAGCTGTCCCTTGCCGCCGTCGATCAAGATCAGATCGGGAAGGCGCGAGAACTTCTCGTCGCCGTCCAGGTATGCGCGCAGACGCCGCGTAATGACCTCGTGCATCATCGCGAAGTCGTTCGGGCTCTCCGGGTGGTACCGGATCTTGAACCTGCGGTACTCCCTCTTCGCTGCTTCGCCGTTCTCCACCACGACCATCGACCCCACAGGCGAGGTGCCCTGGATGTTCGAGATGTCGTAGCCCTCGATACGAAGCGGCGGCGCCGGCAGCTCCAAGGCCTGTTGAAGCTGGGTGGTAGCTTCTTCGGCCCAGGCCTCGCGCTGCTGGACCTCGGCCGTGAAAGTGGCCAGCGCCTGTTCCGCGTTCTGGGCCGCCAACTCAACCAGCTTCAGCTTCTCGCCGCCCTGGGGAACCGCCAAGGTGACCGCTCCACCGCGACGCTGACGCAGCCAGGTCTGCACGATGTTGCGCTCCTCGATCTCGACCGGAAGCAGCACCTCCCTGGGCACTTCCGGCGCGTCCGCGTAGTACTGCTTCACGAACTCCTGCACCGCCTCCGGAGCGGCCGCATGAGCCGAGCCGTCGAGGAAGAACTGACGCTGGCCGATGAGCTTCCCACCGCGAACGTAGAGCATCTGGATGGCGGCGCCCCGCTCGTCCCGCACGACCGCGATCACGTCCTGGTCGGTCTTCTCGTTGTAGAGCACCTTCTGGCGCTGAAGCACGCTCTCGATGGCCCCAATCTGATCCCGCAGCTTGGCGGCCCGCTCGAAGTCCAGCTCCTCCGCGGCTCCCTGCATCTGCTTGCGCAGGTCGGCCAGCAGCCCCTCCTCCTTGCCGGAAAGGAAGAGCTCCACGTTTCGCAGGACCTTGCGATACTCCTGCGCGTCCGCAAGTCCCGCGCACGGCGCCAGGCACTGCCCGAGATGAAAGTACAGGCAAGGTCGCTGCTCGTCGCGGCCGCTCCAGCTCTTGCCACACGGGATGAGCGGAAAGACCTTGTGAAGCGCCTGCAGCGTGTCGCGAACGGACCAGGCGCTCGTGTACGGGCCGAAGTAGCGCGCTCCATCCCGGCGCGGGTTGCGGGTGAAGAGGACACGCGGAAACTTCTCGTTCGTGATCGTAATGTACGGGTAGCTCTTGTCGTCGCGCAGACGCACGTTGTACGGCGGACGGTGCTTCTTGATCAGGTTGCACTCGAGCACGAGCGCCTCCAGTTCGCTGTCGACCACAATCCATTCGATGTCTCGCACCCGGGCGACCATGCGCGCGATTCGCAGGCTGTGCCGCGTCGAGCGCTGGAAGTAGCTTCGAACCCGGTTCCGCAGCGAGACGGCCTTTCCGACGTACAGCACGTGATCCTCCTGGTCGCGGTAGATGTAGCAACCAGGCCTTGCGGGCAGCGCGTTGAGCTTGTCGACGACCAGCTCGGGCAGTTCCTTGGATCGCATGTGTAAGAGCTCCCCCAGTTATTACACGGACGGGGGCGGGCGGTCATCGCTCATGCCTCAGCGGACGCATCCTTGCTCGTGGTAGCGCAGCGGAGGCTATGCGTGATTCATCGCACCTCAGCGGCCCGATCGCAAGCTCCCCGCGATCCACTGATAGAGCCGAACGATGCCATAGATCGGCAAACCAATGAGGAACAGCGGACAGCCGATCTCCGGCACACAACCAATCAGGAGGCAGCCCACGTCCTCCCTTTCGGTGGTGTCGATCCTCGACTTCCACCACGGCTGCTCCCTAACGAACCGCACAAGTCGTTGTACGGTGCGTCGGGGAAGGCCGTTGTGGTTGCCCCGCCCCAACCCACTTTATGTGCTGAGCCAAAGCCCCCACCCACGGTTGTTCTTGTAGATGAACTCGCACTGGTAGAAGGACCGGATGTTCAGCTTGCCGCCATAGCCCGCCTGCGCCTTCCTCCTGCTGCTCGACGGCCTCGACCAGCTCGGGTGCTAGCCTTGGCTGGCTAAGCGCACGGATGGCGACCTTCTTCTTCGGGGCATGTACTTGAAGAAGGTGCTCTCGAAGGCATCGTCGCGGTGGCGGAGCCCGACCTTGCCGCACCCGGCGATCGGCGCGGCAAGGTACAATGCACCTTCACCCGTGGGAGGCTCCCAGAGCCGCACGTACCAGGAGGCAACATGAGACAGAACATCAAGAAGCGGCCGCATTCGCCGCGATTTGAGGCCGTTGCGGCCAAAGTTGATCCAGAAAACCTGCACGATCCGGTGGACGCCCTGCGCCTCGTCAAAGAGACCGCGAGCGCCAAGTTTCCCGAGAGCGTCGACCTCGCCGTCCGCCTCGGCATCGACCCTCGCAAGAACGAACAGAACGTCCGCGGCATCACCAACCTCCCGCACGGCACCGGCAAGGTGAAGCGGGTCGCGGTTCTAGCCAAGGGAGATCTGGCCAAGGACGCCGAGCAAGCCGGCGCCGACGTCGTGGGCGCGGAAGAGCTGATCACCAAGATTCAAGGCGGCTTCCGGGACTTCGACGTGATCCTCGCCACCGAGGAAATGGCGCCCCAGATCGGCAAGATCGGCCGCCTCCTCGGGCCCCGCACGCCCAACAAGCGCAACGGCACCGTGACGAACAACATCGGGCAGGCGGTTCGCGAGATCAAGGGCGCAACCCGGGTCGAGTACCGCGCCGACAAGGCGGGCGTCGTGCACCTCCAGATCGGCAAGGTGAACTTCAGCGACGAGCAGCTGCAGGAGAATTTCAGTTCGGCTCTGGGCGCGCTCATGAAGGCCAAGCCTTCGGGCGCCAAGGGCAAGTACCTGGTGTCGGTGACCCTCAGCTCCACGATGGGGCCGGGCATTCCGGTCGATCCGGCGCTCGCGCAGAAGATCGCTCACTAGGTGGTTGAGACGCAGCGTGGTACCGCGTTGCGTCTCCCCGTAATTCTTCTAGTTTTGGAGAATGCGGTTTGGGTGCATCGGGGACCGCCGTCTATACTCCTATCGCCTTCGTTAGAT
>DATLGQ010000110.1:0-2972 GCA_035540435.1 Fimbriimonadaceae bacterium | reverse complement strand
GACCGGGCGCTGCCCAGCGATTGGATCAGCCTGGTGCAGGACCAAGTCAACATCACTCCGAGCGGCACCGGCGACGTCTCCTTCCTTCTCAAGCCGCCGGTCACGGCCGAACCCGCAAGCTATCCGTTCACCGTGTCGGTGGGGCCCTTCGGCCAGCCTCTGACCCCGTACGGCCTCACCTTGGCCGTGCAGGCAGCCCCGGCGGTCAAGCTGAAGGCCAAGTCGCCCAAGGTCGTCGTGGGACCGATCGCCAGAGTAGCCGACTTCGGCCTCACGGTCGAGAGCGCCGGCAACGCCGACACCGCCTACCGGGTAGGGGTGAAGGACACTCAGGTCGACAAGGATGAGCATGGCCGACCACGAGGCCCGGATGATGTCTACGATACGCCGACCTGGCGCTACCTTTTCGACCGCGAACTGGACACGCTGCAGGCTCCGCAAGCCGGGCGACTGCCGGTCCCTCAGGAGCACACGCTCAAGATCTGCCGCAAGGGCGTATGGTGGCTCGGCTGGAAGGAGTCGCACACGGTTCATGTCAAGGCGATTCCAGTGACCGACATGCTCAATGGCGGCAAGAGCGAGAACACCGCGGTCGTGACCGCAGTCCGCTGGCGAATCTTCCCGCTGCCCTGGTTCCTGATGGTCCCTCTCGCTGTAGTCGCGCTCGTCCTGCTTGGCAGTGGCGCGAGCAACTTCCGGGTGCCCAACGCCTACCAGACCGCCACCTCGAACTTCATCATTGGCGACGAGGTCGTCGATCCCGGCACTGCCGTCAACATGCCGGTGCAGCTCGATTGGGATGCGCCCCTCTATGCCCTTCTCAGCGTTCGGAAGAACGAAAACGGTGAGCCCGGCGCGCCAGACGAACCGCGAGCCGACAGCGTGAGCGTCAACGGCTACGGCAACTCGAAGAACGTGGCCTACAGCGTCGGCCCGCGGTTCTTTGGAACCCGCTCAGAAGTCAGGGTCAACTTCGTGCCATGGCGCACCCAGGGCATGTTCCAGGTGGCGAGTGGCGCCGATGAGTCCGTGCTGGAAGGCGTTTTGATCGAGCAAGAGTTCGGCGGCGGCCGCAAGCTTAAGGGGCGCGAAATCACGTTGCAGGTGCCTGCGGATGGCTCGCCGGTCGGCCTCATATTCCGCAACCTGACGACCAGGCGCAGTGGCCTCACGATCGTTGCTTGGGAGGCTCGTAAGCCCGCCGGCTTCTCGATCAGCGGCTTTATTGGTGAGGAAGGGTTCCGCGAGATCGGGCCCCAAGAAGAGAGATATCCAAAGATCCGCTATACGGGGCAGGGCGGAGCCGAGCAGATCTGGGAGTTGTTGACGACGGATGCCCAAACTCCGCTGCTCCGAATCAAGTTGAAGGTGAGCGAGTAGATGCAGCTTCTCCACACCGAGATCGATATCGTGCCGGGGCGTAAGCCCCAGCGGCAGCCGCTGCCCGAGGGATACGTCGGCCAAGGCACCGCGCTCCTACGCATCGTCAATACGACCGATCAGGAAAACGCCTACACGATCCGGCTCCGCTGTGAGGAGCCCTACTGGCAGGACGCCTGGTACACCCTCTCGGCGCTGCCGCCGAGCGGAGGGCAGGAGAACCAGCCGCCTCAAGGCAAACCCGACCAGATCGGACCGAAGGGCCAGACCCTGACGATCTACGTCTCTCGGGGCGGTACGCGCGACATCATGATCAGCTTCTTCGCTCCGGACAAGAGCGAGGCGCGCGCGGGACTCTACCCATTCAAGGCCGTAGTCGAGACCCGCGTAACGGTGGGTGATGCCGCCAAGAGACGGAAGGAGCGGATCACCGAGATTCCGGGCTTGGCGATCGTGCGCCCGTTCTACCGGTGGCTGGTGGACGTCCAGCCCGAGGATCGCAAAGTCGGCTTTTTCAAGCGCAGGTCCGAGTTCGAGTTGGTGGTCACGAATCAAGGGAACGACTGGCTCTACTGCGACATCAAGCTGCCGCGCCCCCAGAACGTCTTTGTGCAGACGCCGTGCGTGCGTCTGGCAGTGCCCCCGCCGGAGCCGGGGAAGGATTCCATCCGCTCGTTGCCCATCAAGGGCATTACCCGCATGAAGAACGTGCGCGGTGAGCCGGTGGCGATGAACCTGCCCATGACGATCCAGCGCGTGGATGCGCCCAGTGTTCCTCCGTTGCCGGAGGAGGCTGCATATGGCGGCTCGGGCGCCAATCCCGGCGCGTCGGTCGTGGCTGCCGACACCCAAGAGATAGGAGCCCCAGCCGCACCGCCCAGGCTCATCTACAGCCCGCTCATTCCGGCCTCTTTCAGCGGCTTCATGAAGGCGATCGTGCAGAACGCCAAGGGCCTGATGCTGCTGATCATCGGGGCGATCGTGGCGTACAACCTCGCCTTCTTCATGTTCGAGCAACTCTTCCGCCGAATCGAGCGCATGGAGTTGACGGCCCAGGGTCTGACCATACGGGAGGGGGAACCGTTCCGGCTGCGCGGCGCCGCGCTCATCGGCTCCCAGATCGAATTCTTCGAAGCCATTCCCGACGGGAATTCTTGGAAAGTGGGCCCTGACACGGGCATTCGGGCCGACGTGCGGAGAGCTCGCCGCATGGGGCCCGTGTCGACGTCGGTCGAGAGCCAACTCGTCCAGTTCACCTTGGAAGGCGACGACTATCGCGCGCTCGATGGCAAGCTGGTGTTTATCGGCGCCCGCCGCAAGGGATGGCTGCCTGGCTTGCCGTCGAACAAGATCAAGTTCCCGGTCCAAGTAGGTGAACCTCCGAAGGTCGCCAAGAAGCCCATTTTGACTCTACCTGCCGGGTTCGAGGGTGGAAAACCCGTGAGGATCGGTGGCGAGAACCTGCTGCAGATCCAGGGGAAGGTGTTCGTCGAGGGTGAGGTCGTCGCCAACGCCAAATGGACCGACTCGGAAATCGTGGTGCCAATCCCGCCGAAGTTTGCGAACAGGGATTCGCTTAACCTGAAGGTGGT
>DATLGQ010000109.1:0-5512 GCA_035540435.1 Fimbriimonadaceae bacterium | reverse complement strand
CCTCCCGCGCCGCCGGATCGGGCTCGACCTTCGCCTTCCGCAGTTTCTGAAGCAGATCGCTTCGATCCTTCACCTTGAACTCGGCAGGCGCGTAGAAGCGATGCCCACGGCTTCGATTCCCGCTCGAGACTCCCTCGATTTCAAACGGGACGACCTCGCCCCCTAGAAGCGCCACGATCCACCGGATCGGGCGCGCGAATCGCATCCGCGAGGAGCCCCAACGCATCGTTTTGTCGAAGCTGAGGGACCGGATGGCCTGGGGCAGGATTTCGGCAAAGATCTCGCCGGTGGCGCGGCCTGGGATCGTCTTCGTGAACCACAGGTACTCGCCTTCTCGCCGCAGGTCGGCCGGCTCGCAGCCCTGTGACCGGCAAAAACCTTCCAGGGCTTTCGTCGGCTGGCCTTCCTCGTCGAATGCCGCTTTTAGAGCCGGCCCGCGCTGCTCCTTCACCTGGTCCGGCTGCCGATCCGGCAAACCCGTGAGGTGGATGATCAGTCGACGCGGTGTGGCTAAGGGCTCATGCTCGCGGTTGAACTCCAGGCCGGCGGCTCGCACCCGCTCCTCGACCGCCGCCTGCAGGTCCTGCGCAGCCTGCCATACACCGCTTGCCGGCAGCTCTTCGCAACCGAGTTCCAGGAGCAGTTCGGGCATGGGTGCGCAAGGTTACCTCTGCAGGCTCCTCGCGGGTCGTGCGGGTGCCCTGGGTGCTGGGTGTTCGGTGTTCGGTGTTCGGTGTTCGGTGTTCGGTGTTCGGTGATCGGTGATCGGTGATTGGTGTTCGGTTGTTCGGTGTTCGGTGTTCGGTGTTCGTCTTGGGGCGTCTCCAGTTACGGGGATTGGCGTTCAGAACCTTCGTGGCACCAGTTCTCCTTGAGGGCTCGCCCGCCGGCGACAGGGCAACGGTCGAGCGCGACTACGTATCACTCGCGAGCGGCAAGCAGGGCCCATCCCCAACGGATATAGCGACCCAAGAAATAGCGAACAACCAAGAAAACCTGGTGTACCATTTACCTGTCTCAGCCGCATAGCTGCTAGAGGAGGAAGCACATGTCGAATAACCGCTATGCGATCTTCGCATCAGTCGCTTTCGCGGTTGCGTTCTCAGGAGCAAGCCAATGAAGCGATGGCCGCTCGTCGCGCTTACGATCCCAGCGCTGGCGGCGGGCGGATGGTACCTGGGCGGCTGGAGCCGCCCCAGGGTAAGCCCGCCGCAGCCGAAGTACTTCGACGGGCGAATCATCCCGCCGGAAGGCTTGGTCGTCAATCCACGAGGAGTGGATCCCGGCGACCCTGCCAACGCCGAGAAGGACTTTCGCCGCTTTTACCAGGCGATCGTGCAATACCGGGCACGACATGGGAGGTTCCCTCAGGTGAAGGAACTGCTGGATTTCAGCAAGCCGATAGTGCCGGGCGGGATCCAGCTCACGGCCAAGGACTGGGACAATCCCGACGCCGAGAAGGCGGACCTTCCCAGGCGCAGGGACTGGTGCTATGGGTACAACCTGCCGAAAGTTCCGCGCCCCAACGGCGCGCCCAAACCGGTGTTTCCGAAGCCTGGTGAGCGGGACGTTTGGATGGACACCGGCTTCATCTATACCCGCATGAACGAGGTGGCTTATCCGGACGGCCGCCGCGTCCAGCGCCCCAGCGGCTGCCATGTGGTCCTCTGGAGCGACGGCAAGATCGAGCGCATTCCTTTCGGCGAGATGCGGCTGTTTCCCCGCGATCTGGCCACTCGCTCGTACTACTGGACATATCCGGGCCAGACCGGGCTCCCGGAGAACACGATCAGCCAGCGCGAGTTTGAGCTGTCTTTCAATTCACGCAAGGGCAAGCTGGTCGTGCACGGTTGGGAATGAGCTCCGCCGGGATCGCCGGCTGAAGCCGGCGATCCTAGCTCTCCAGAGCCTCGTACTTGTCCTTGAGTGCCGCCACCACCGTCGGGTCGGCCAAAGTCGTCGTGTCTCCAAGCGCGCGACCCTCGGCCACGTCGCGCAGGAGCCGACGCATGATCTTCCCGCTGCGGGTCTTCGGAACTTCCGCGCAGATGAAGATGTCGTCGGGTCGGGCGATAGCTCCGATCTTGTGCGCCACATGCCCGCGGAGCTCGTCCACCAGCCCGTCGTGCTGATCGAACCCGGCCCGCAAGATCACGAACGCCGAGATCCCCTGCCCCTTGAGCTCGTGCGCTTTGCCGATCACCGCCGCTTCCGCCACGGCCGGATGGTCCACCAACGTGGACTCCACCTCCATCGTGGAGATGTTGTGGCCGGCCACCAGCATGATGTCGTCCACCCGCCCGAGCAGCCAGAAGTAGCCGTCCGCGTCCACCTTCGCCCCGTCGCCCGCGAAGTAGGCGTCGTCGAACTTCGACCAATAGGTCTTGATAAACCGATCGGGATCGCCGTAGATGCCGCGAGTCATGGAGGGCCACGGCTGCTTCAGCACCAGGAACCCGCCCACCTCGCGGCCCGAGGCTGGCGCCTCCTTGCCTTGCGCGCAGGCGAGGTAGCCCAGAGCCCCCTGAATGGGGGTGACATCCTGCCCTTCCTCGTTGTAAATCCCCGCCATTACTCCGGGGAAGGGCTGGGTGGCCGAGCCGGGCTTGGTGGTGGTGATGCCAGGCAGCGGCGTGATCATGATCGCCCCGGTCTCGGTCTGCCACCAGGTGTCGACCACCGGACAACGCCCCCCGCCGATGACCTGCTGGTACCAAATCCAGGCCTCCGGATTGATCGGCTCGCCTACCGAACCCAGCAGCCGCAAGCTCGAAAGATCGCATCGTGCCGGATAGTCGTCCCCCCACTTCATGAAGGCCCGGATCGCCGTCGGCGCGGTGTACAGGATCGTCACCTTGTGGCGCTCCACGATCCGCCAGAAGCGGTCCTTGTCCGGCGTATCGGGCGCCCCCTCGTACATGACCACCGTTGCGCAGTTCGCCAAGGGTCCATAGACCACGTAGCTGTGCCCCGTCACCCAACCGCAGTCGGCGGTGCACCAGAAGATGTCCTCGTCCTTCAGATCGAACACCCACTTCGTGGTGGCGTAGACGCCGGTGAGGTAGCCGCCGGTGGTGTGGGTGATGCCTTTCGGCTTGCCGGTCGAGCCGCTGGTGTACAGGATGTAGAGCAGATCCTCGCTGTCCATCGCCTCGGCCCCGCATTCGGCCGGCTGCGACGGCACCAGGTCGTGCCACCACACGTCGCGCCCCTCTACCCATGTTCCCAAGTTGTAGTTGGGCGTTTTCGATCCGTTCGTATCGTCGCCAGGCGTGCCGGAGCGTCTCAGCACCAGCACCTTCTCGACCGTCGGGCAGCCCATCTCCAGCGCCTCGTCGACCGTCGCCTTCAGGGGCACGATTCCGCCGCGTCGCCAGCCCCCGTCGGCGGTCACGATCACCTTCGCCTGCGCATCGTTCGTGCGCTCGGCCAGCGACTCCGCGCTGAAGCCGCCGAATACCACCGAGTGCGCGGCTCCGATGCGGGCGCAGGCGAGCATGGTGGCCGCCAACTCGGGCACCATCGGCATGTAGATGCACACCCGGTCCCCCTTGGCCACCCCGAGCGCCCTGAGCGCGTTTGCCAGTCGGCACACGTCCTCCCAGAGCTCGCGGTAGCTGATGTGGCGCGTGTCCCCCGGCTCGCCTTCCCAGATGATGGCGGTCTTGTCGCCGCGCCCGGCGATCACGTGGCGGTCCACACAGTTGAAGCAGGCGTTGAGCTTGCCGCCCAGAAACCACTTGGCGAAGGGTCGCTTCCACTCCAGGACCTGGGTCCACGGCTCGAACCAGTCGAGCTCCTTTGCCCACCACTCCCAGAACGTCACCGGGTCCTTCATCGCCCGCTCGTACCACGAGGGGTCGCTCACGTTCGCCTGGAGCCGGAAGTCCTCGGGCGGGGGGAACGAACGGTCTTCGGCAAGTAGGGTATCGATCGTCTTCTGGGACAACGTGCTGGACCTCGATCTTGGGAAGTGCTAAATTGTAACCTACCACTTCGCTCCAGCACCTCAAGCCGATGGTCCTCACGCTCGACTTCCAACACCTGCCGGAAGCGGTGCGTCGCTACCTGGAGCGGCCGGAGGCCTTCGTCTCCCGTGTCGGTGCCGGCACCTTGATCACGGCCGCCAACCCGACAACTGGTCTGGTGATCCGATGCCTTTGCTCGCTTACACCCGAAGAGGCGCGGGGCGCGCTCCAGGCCGAGTCAATCCCTGTGCTGGAGGGGGCGTGGGGGGAGCTGGAAGGGGCCAGCACCTCCTTGGGCGCTCCATTTTATATCTGCGCGATCGCCTACGTGAGCGGCGAGAGCAAGCCGGGCCTATGGCTGGACGCGTCGTCCGAACCCCTCACGACGGCCCAGGCACTCCGAACGATGTACGAAGAGTTCGTGCGCAACGGTGAGGTCGCCGAGATCTCGCTGGAGGAGTTCATCCAGGCGGCGAATCCGAACGTGGTGCTGCTCTCCCCGGATGACCTTGTCCGCTTTGCGGAGCAGAAGCGGGGCTGCTAGGTTCTGATCCAGCACGCCCGTGCGCAAGGAGAGTCATATTCAGGAATTCCATATGCATCCGATGCCGAATGTCGAGGCTTACGCTTGCTTCCCAAAGGTCATTGCCAGAGGAATTGCCGGCAAGACAAAGCGCTGGATTCAGAAGGTTCCCGCGCTCGAGTTCGCCGTTGGGGAGGAAGCGGTGAGCCGTAGTGAGCTCGAGCGGTATCTGCGGAAGCCCAAGGCGGCTTTCGTTCGTCATGGCTCAAACCATGACATCTGGGAGAGCGCCGAGGGGGACAGGGAGAGCCAGATCCCACGTCACCAGGAGATTAAGAAGAACACCGCACGCAGAATCTGTGACGACCTTGGCGTGCCACGCCATCCAAGCCTTTGACGGCTAGGCGATGGCCACCTGCTCCAGAACCGTACTGACCTTTGCGCGCGCCTTTTCGCGCCGATAGTCCAGCAACTCATGGAGCGCCTCGAGCACCATTTGCCGGGCTTCCTCGAGGGTCTCGCCTTGCGAATTGGCCCCAGGAATCTCGGCCACATACGCGCTGTACCCGCCTTCCTCGGCTTTCTCGAAAACAAGCGTTAGGCTCTGCACCGATATCATTATACGTTCGATCCCGGCCTATCTGGACAGCAGGTGTTCGCCGGCTCAGAGCCTGGTCAGAGCGTTTGGATGGCTCACGGCAGGCCTCCGGCTCGGGAAGAGGTCGGATCAGCCTCTAACGCTGGGTCGCCGAAGTACTGGCTGATCCAACAACTAGCACCTCGGCCTCAAGCCCTACGTCAGGAAGGGCTCCCAACTCCAAACTCCCAACTCCAAACTCTAAACTCTAAACTCCCAATCCCTACGCCTTCCCGAACAGGCGCGAGCGGCGCGCGCTCGTCGCCCGAAGTGGCCTCACGACCGTCTCACGCTTCTGGCGCTCCATCGGAGACGCAGGCGAGAGAGGCAGCTCGGTTCGAAGTAGCCGCTCGATGTCCCGCAGGTCGCCGTGCTGCTCAGGCG
>DATLGQ010000108.1:0-2962 GCA_035540435.1 Fimbriimonadaceae bacterium | reverse complement strand
GTCGGCCATGGCGTCCCGCCGCTTCGAGAAGGTGCGTCCGCTCATCGGTTCGAGCCCGGCTGAAGTTCGCGCAGGGCTATCGTATGCCGAGTTTCGGGGCGCCTTCGACAGCGTCGACGACTTCGCCGGAATGGAGGGCGGGGTGCGTCAGGTCGCGACGGACCTCTCCGTTCCGATGCTCGACGGCAAGCTGGAAGAGAACGTCGCCCGCCGCTATCAGGGCTATCTGGAGATTCCGGACGACGACGTCTATCTCGTCTCCCTGACATCCGACGACGGATCCCGGCTCGTGCTCTCGGGCCAGAGTCTCGACAACGACGGCCTGCACGCGCCGGTGACGAAGACGGCGACGTGGGCCCTTGCCAAGGGGTGGCACCGTTTGGACCTGCTATGGTTCAACCGCACGGGAGGCTCGGTGCTCAAGCTGGAAGTGGCGAGACCCGGGCAGAAGGCCATCGCGCTGCGGCTCGGTCATTAGCCGGTCGAACCGAGGACCCTGCTGACTGACGCTCTCGCACCCGACAACCATGGGTGAGGACCGATGTTCGGCTTTTTCTTCTACCTGGGGGCGTGCCTCGTGGCCGCGTTCGTGCTGACCACCCTCTGGGTGCTCACCCGGCCGCTGCATGCAAAGGACGACGTTCGCTCCTGGCGAATGCTGTTCATCCTCTATGTGCTGTGCTGCCTGGGTCCCTACGGGTACGTCGAGGTGATGACGCGGGTGGTCGGGACCAAGCTCAAGGCTGCCGTCGAAGACAGCTTCGCGGGCGTCGGAATCCGGGGCGACCTCCAGTACTACAAGGTGGTCAGCTACAACGGCCGCAAAGCCCGCGTCATCGCGGTGGGCGAGGAGCGCCAGGAATGGGGCGGAACGGATCGGCCCGTCGTCGCGTTCACGATGGTGCGCAAGGGTGAGGACTGGGAGTCCGACAGCTACAACGTGGTGTATTCCGACCGGCTGAGCCGGGACGGAACTACCCTCCCACCCTATTGGTAGTTGTATCCGGGAAAGACGGCGTCGCAAAGCAAAACGCCCGCACTCCATGAGGGGGTGCAGGCGTTCAGATGTCGAGCGGACGCGTCTACTGCGTGACCTTGTCGATCGCCGCCTTCAGCTCGCCAAGACCCTTCTCGTCCGCCTTCAGGTTCACGA
Organism: Fimbriimonadaceae bacterium; assembly: GCA_035540435.1. Classification (GTDB taxonomy): domain Bacteria; phylum Armatimonadota; class Fimbriimonadia; order Fimbriimonadales; family Fimbriimonadaceae; genus DATLGQ01. The sequence goes on along the minus strand of DATLGQ010000108.1, from coordinate 1,809 downwards.
ACTTGTCCGTCACTCGCTTCTTGATGTAAACGATGACGGTGTTCTTGACCTCCGGGTCGAGGTTGACCTTGTAGCTTCGGATCGCACGATTGTCAGGCGCGATGGTGGTGATCGGCATATCTTTCGCGCCGGTCTTCTCGGCCAGTCTGAGGATCGTCGGCTCGAGGTCCTTTCCATTGGCATCCACGAACATGACGAAGGCCTTGAGCTCCTTGTCCTTTCTGGCTTGAACGGCGTCGTTGAGCACCTTCACGAGCTTTTCGACGTTGGAAGCATCATCTTTATTGATCCAGACCTGGATCTGGGGACGACTCCCATAGGTTCACGGAGGGCATGCGTCGGTGCCCTTGTGGGGGCCCGTGACATGCTGAGGGTGAAACGGCGTCACCGGGTCACCGACGTTCAACCCCGAATCGGGGCCGAGCGTGGTGGCGAGCGTGGCCAACGCCGCTGCGATCAGCGTCTTCAACATAATTCCACCTTGTGAGCTCTCGGTCGAGCTGCACTATTATTCTACAACCGCCGAGCCGCCAGAAGTTGGGGTTTTGGCACTATTCGCGACGCTTTGGTTGGCGGGGGCCAAACCACTTGAGGTTTTCCGTCGGGTCCAGCTCCTTTTGAAACGCATGGACCAAATCCCGTGCCTCGGACTCGAACGCGTACGACCCGTCGATGTCGCCCTGCCAGATCGATTCGATGACCCAAGCCGGCACGGGCAGGAACACGATGCGCTCCGGGGTGGCCAGCCGCACCGGCACCACGATGGACGCCGCCCCCGCCGCGGGGTAGATGAACTCGATAACGACGGCGGACGGTTCGTATCGGGTAGTCCCTAGCTGCGGCTGTCCGTGAATGCGCGCTTCAGCCAGGAGCGTCTCATCGACCTCGCCCTCTGACGGGGCTCTTCCTTCCTTCAACTCCTGGAAGAGCCGCTGTCGCACCTGGGAAACGTACGTGCTGAGCCGCATTTCCCGCGAGTTTACTAGCCGCTCATCCGAGCAAGGCACGGAACGACATCCTGAGGCTGGACCCTCGTGGGCAGTCTGCCCAAGCCAAACCCGGTAATGCTGCCGGTGCATGGACAGGCGATGCTACGGAAGAAGGCAGCTTGGACGAGTAGGTCTGGAGGATACAGCGCAAAGGCTGGGGAGAGTGCAGCCAAGGCGCCTTCGTCCCAGAGTCACGTGCTGACACATTCACGGAGGATGGAATGTCATTTCGCGTAAACACGAACGTTTCGGCGATGAACGCGCTCCGCAACCTGAGCGCAACCAATATGGAGTTCAGCAAGTCGATCAATCGACTGTCGACTGGTCTTCGTATCAACAACGCCGCCGATGACCCTGCTGGGCTCATCATTTCCGAAAACTTCCGCGCGCAGATTTCGGGCATCGACCAGGCGATTAAGAACAGCCAGGATGCGATCAACTATGCCAAGACGGCTGAGGGCGCGCTCGACGAGGTTAACCGGCTGCTGCGCGACGCCCGCTCTCTAGCGGTCGCGGCGGGCAACACCGGGACGCTGACGGAAGCTCAGATTCAGGCGAATCAGAGCCAGCTCAACTCGATCGTGACTTCGGTCACCCGCATCGCTGAGAACACCCAGTTCGGCACCAAGAAGCTGCTCGACGGCAGCTCCGGCGTGTACGCCTCGGTGACGAGCGGCGCGAACCTGGCTGGAATCACCTTCTATGGCTCGTTCAACGGATCGGCCATCACGACGAACTCGATCGTGACGGTCGACATGACCACCTCGGCGGAGCGCGCGACCGTTACCGGTTCGCGGACCTTCGCCCTCGCCACGACCAC
>DATLGQ010000107.1:0-2005 GCA_035540435.1 Fimbriimonadaceae bacterium | reverse complement strand
GCTGATGCCGACCTCTTCGGCGATCTCCTTGAGCGTCAGCGGCTCCTGCCCATCGAGGCCGAAGCGAAGCTTGAGGATCTGCGCCTCGCGCTCATCGATGGACTCGAGCAGGCGGTTCAGGACCGACAGCTCGTCGCCGCGCAGGAGTTCTTCCTGCGGCGGAGAATGACGCGTGTCGGGGAGCATCTCCGTGAGGCCGACCGTTTCGCCGTCGAGATCCGAGGTGGCGGCGGAGGGATTCTGGAACGCCTTGACCGCGCGCTTGATAATGCGGATCTTGCGGACCGGCAGCTGCATCGCTTCGGCGAGCTGCTGGATGGTGGGCGGGGCGCCGAGCTGCGCTTCGAGCTTGCGCGAGGCTTCCTTCCATTTGGCAATGAGCTCGACCATGTACGCCGGGACGTGGATCGGCTGCGTCGCGTTGATCAAGGCTCGCTTGATCGCCTGCTTGATCCACCAGGACGCGTAGGTGCTGAACCTCGCTCCTTGGGCCGGATCAAAGCCCTCCACCGCGCGCATGAGCCCGATGTTGCCTTCCTCGATGAGGTCGGTCAGCGGCAGCCCGCGATTGGCGTAGTTCTTGGCGATCGCCACCACCAATCGCAGGTTCGCACGGATCATGCGTTCCCGGGCCTTGGGGCAGTTGTCGTTGATGATGGCCCAGCCGAGCTCCCGCTCCTCCTCCGCGGTCAGCAGCGCCACGCTGTTGATCTCGCGCAGGTAAAGCTGGAGGTCGGATTGGACCTCACGACTCGAAGACGCACTCTGTCTGTAGCTTCCACCCATATTTCTACCCACCCTTCCATGGCGGCGCAACCCGAATGCGCCGCCCGGAAAATTCCGCTCTGAAGCCGTACCCGTTTCGGCCTCAGAGCCCGTTCGTGTCAACCGGCTCGAGGGTTTCATCGACGCCGGAACTTGCAGTCCTTGACGCTGCCAAACCTCTGAGCCATCCGTGCCCAGAGAGGTTCGCCGGAGAGTCCGGCTGCGAGACCTGTACCGCCCTAGAACACATGCCGAGGCATGCTACCCAACCGAGGCGGCGGTCTGGATCAGCGGCCGACACTATAATGCAGGGTTGGCCAATTGCAAACGCTTTTTTGTGTGTGCGTATGAGTGCTGACTTATCGCGTCTGCTCAACGAATGGCCATACGAGCCCGGGAAGCTCAACGTACGTCTGATAACCGGGGACGACGGGGAGCCTCGCATCCAGGTTCGCCTTGATCTGGGCATCATCCAGATGTACACGGAGGGGCGTCCCGACGGACAAAAGCCGTACGGGTACGACAGTCTTCTCGAGTATCACGAGGCCAAACTGGACGAAATCGCCAGCGGCCGCGAGTCTCCGCTCCCGGAGGAGGCAGGAGAGGGCGAAACCCCCAAAGACGGGGGAAGCCGCTTTTCCCTGTCGCCGGAAGAGTGCGAGGAACTGCGTTCGGAAGCGGTGCAGTACTACCACCGTTACATGGCGCTGCTGGTGCTCGAGGATTTCGAGGGGGTGATCCGCGACACAACCAGGAACCTTCGCGTTCTGGACTTGTGCGCGCAGCATGCCCAGACGGAGGCGGACCGGGCAGCCCTGGAGCAGTTCCGCCCCTACATCACCATGATGCGCGCCAATGCGATGGCCAAGCAGGCGCTGAAGGACAACGAACCCAAAGCCGCGCTGCACGCGATCGACGAAGGGCTGGATGCGCTGCGACAGTACTTCGCCGAGCAGGGTGAGCCGCAGATGTTCGAGGAGTCCGGCGAGGTCGAGATGCTCCGCGGGATGCGCGAGGCCCTGGTGCCGAAGCTGCCGGTGAGCCAGAAGACCGAACTCAAGCTTCGCCTGGAGCGAGCCATCGAGCAGGAGAACTATGAGCTCGCCGCGATCCTGCGGGACGAACTGCGCATGTTGAAGGACCAGCCGGACTGAGGCGCGCTTCATCCCTCAAACTTGTAGAGCTTCGGGCCGGTATCCGCGCCGGTGCGGATCTGGTCCAGCTTCAATCGCACCTGGGC
>DATLGQ010000106.1:0-3278 GCA_035540435.1 Fimbriimonadaceae bacterium | reverse complement strand
CCTGTACACGGCCGCCGCCACTGCTGGCATGAATGAACTTGCCGTTGCCCTGGTAGATGCCGACATGGCTGATCGAACGCCCGCCTCGGGTGCGGAAGAACACCAGATCACCGGGCCGAAGGTTGTCCTTCGACACCGGCTGTCCGACCTTCGACTGGGCCGCGCTCGTTCGCGGGAGCTTGACCCCCTGCGACTTGAAGACGGTGGTGGTGAAACCGGAGCAGTCGAAACCGGAGCGGGAGGTTCCGCCATAGCGGTAACGGATGCCACGGAAGCTATGAGCCTTGTCCAGGATCGCGTTCCCGTTGGCCTGGCCGCCCCCATTGACCGCCACCATGGTAGAGGTCGACTTCTTGCTGGAGCTTCCGGTGGTCTTGCTGGCGATGGCCTTGGCCTTTGGCGAGACTTTCTTGGCCGCGACGGTCGTCGGGGACACCGCCTTCAGGTAGTCGCCGCGCACCCAGCCCTCGGTCCCTCTCGGGACGCGCAGCTTGTACCAGCCGGACTCATGGTCGAGCACCGTAACTTGAGTCGATCGGTCGACGCTCACGATCTTGGCGCTGCTGGTGCTGGGACCGCGCCGGACGGTGACGTCGTTGGCCGTGATCACCGCATGCCGCGAGCGAATCTTCGCGGGAGCCGTGCGGCTCGCGAGGCTGGCGGCGCCGGGTACGTTGAGCTTCTGGCCAATCTGCAGGCGGTTCCAAGAAACCCCCGGATTCACGGCCCGAAGCTTTGTGGGCGTGGTGCCCAGTTTGCGGGCAATGATCCAGTCGTTGTCGTTCTTCTTGACGGTGTATCCGGCCCTAGCAACTGTCACGGGCTTCTCAGCCGAGCGAGCAAGGGTGGGCGCCGCTTTGGAGGCCCCTGGAATGACCAGCCTCTGGCCGATCTGCAGGCTCCGCCAGGTGACGTTGGGGTTGGCCGCGCGCAGTTTGGCGACGGTGGTGCCGAACCGCTTGGCCAGAGCCCAGTCGTGATCTCCATTGCGGACGACGTAGGAGCCCGAGCCCGAAGATTTGGCCGTGGCCTTGGAAGCCGATGGGATCACCAGCTTCTGGCCCAGTTTGAGTTTGTGAAGATTCGAGAGCCCATTGGCACGCGCCACCGCGGCGGTGCTCACATTGAATCGATCTGCAATGACGGAGAGGGTGTCCCCCGCCCGGACGGTGTAAGTCTTGGTTTGTGCGAGCGCAAGGCTGACAGCAACAGCCAGGCACGCCCCCACGCTAGTAAGGCGTTTGAGCAAGACTATCCTCCTATAGATTTCAGGGACTTCCGGCTCCCCCACCGGAACGCACGTCCCTCTTGCGTTGAGAGACACTCTACCAGTCCCCCGCACAGAGTGTCAAGTTGAATAGTGGCCTGTACAGGTTCAAACCATAGGTCGACACCTCGAAATATTGCTGAAGTATCGACGGTTTTGGCGACCCAAAGGGAGCGAGGTACCCTTGCGGCGGCCCGATGCTGAGCATCCTCATCGTCAACTGGAACACGAGGGAGTTGCTCTTGGCTTGCCTGCATTCCATCTTTCACTTTCCCCCGTCGCGGCCGTTCGAGGTCATCGTGGTCGACAATGCTTCAAAGGACGGAAGTGCGGCGGCAGTCGCGGAGGCTTTTCCGCAGGTCGAGCTCATCGAATCCGACAAGAACACCGGTTATGCGCGAGGGAACAACCTTGCCTTCAGTCGCGCGAAAGGCGACTGGCTCCTCACTTTGAACCCGGACACCGAGGTTTGCGAAGCCACCTTGGACAAGGCGGTGGAGGTGCTGGGCCGCAATCCAGGGTGCGGCGCCCTAGGGGCGCGGCAGATCGGGCCGCACGGAGACGTCCAGCGCTCGGTGCGCGGCTTCCCCTCGCTGCGCGGCATCGTCGGAGACCTCACCGGCATCTCGGAGGCGCTGCCGCGATCAGAATTCGGCAGCTACCAACTGCCCGATTTCGACTACGACACCGAGGGCCCAGCCCCGCAGCCGATGGGCACTTTTCTGCTCTTTCGCAGATCCGCGCTGGAGGCGGTCGGGGATCCCAGGAGCCCCTTCGACGAGTCCTTTCCGATCTTCTTCAACGAGGTCGACCTCCTCTACCGAATGGCTCAGGCAGGCTGGCCCGCCATGTACTCGCCCGCCGTCGTGATCCGACACCGCGGCGGAGAGAGCACGAAGCAGGTCCGAAAGAGCATGATCTGGGAATCCCACCGCAGCCTGGGCCGGTTCTTTAGGAAGCACTACCGCACGCCGCTCAACGCGCCGCTCCTTTGGCTGTTGCAGTTCGGGCTGAGCTTGGCGGCATGGGTGAGGGCGAAAGGCTACGATGCCGGATTTAGAGCTTAGCGTGACGATCTGCAGTTGGAACACGGCCCCGCAGCTGCGACAGTGCCTGGAAGCCCTACAGGCGGTTCGCCAGGAGGCGGCGTTCGAAGTCATCGTCGTCGACAACAACTCCCAGGACGAATCGCCCGATATGGTCGAGCGCGAGTTCCCGTGGGTGCGGCTCTTCCGTCTCCCGCGGAACCTGGGCTTCACCGGCGGCCAGAACTTCGCGTTCGAGCAGCGGAGCGCGCCGCACGTGTTCCCGCTCAATTCGGATGCCTACGTCCACCCCGGCTGCCTTCGGAGAGTGCTGGAGTACGCCGCCGAGAACCCGGACGTCGGCATCATCGGGCCGAAGCTACTGAATCCCGACGGCTCACTCCAGTACTCGGCGCGCAGATGGCCAGACCCGCTGGCCGCGGCCTTTCGCAACACCTTCCTGGGCCGGCTCTTCCCCAACAACCGCTTCACGAAAAACTACTTGATGCAGGACTGGGCCCACGACGAGGTGAGGGACGTCGATTGGGTCTCTGGGGCCGCCTTCTTTGCCCGGGCCGAGCTGATCCAGTCGGTGGGGGTGTTCGATCCCGCCTACTACATGTTCTGCGAGGACGTCGATTGGTGCTTTCGCGCTTGGAGGGGCGGTTTCCGGGTGGTGTACCTTCCCGATGCTCTCGTGACCCATGAGATCGGGCGCAGCACGGACCTGGCGCCCAACCGAATGATCTTCCGTTTTCACGCCTCGATGTTTCGCTTCTACCGCAAGAACATGGTCCCCCAGGCCCACCCTCTGGCCCGTCCACTCCTGGTTCCCTTGGCGGCGGTCGGGCTGACCCTACGTGCCGGGCTGTTCATCGTCAAGAACAAGGTCGACATCGTTCGGCGCTGGTGGCAGCGGCGCCGAAGTAGCCGCATCCCTACAGGTGACTCGCCATGAGGTGGCGTCCGCCCGCTCTCCCCCTGGC
>DATLGQ010000105.1:0-6246 GCA_035540435.1 Fimbriimonadaceae bacterium | reverse complement strand
CAGGCCCAGAACCTCGAGAACGGCCAGCAGCTTGTCGAGCCGAAGGGTTGGCTTCCCGCTCTCGGCTGCCACGACAAAGGGTTTGGAGCAGGATGCAAGGCGCGCCAGATCGGTCTGATTGATCTTGAGCAGTCGGCGTCTGTGCCGTATTCTCTGGCCTATCTCTTTCGACGTCATTGGACAATGATCGTTTACATTATAGCCCGCATTTCACTTCTTGCACAGTAGCTCAGTGCAATTTGACAAAGATCGTTGACAAACACTGCCCCGAGTGGCTTTCTGAAAATGGGAAGCAGGGACCACAGGAAACGATCGTGGACACTGAGATCGAGAGAAGCCTCTATCGCCTCGAGATGCTCTTAGTACGCGTGCTCCCAGGCGTCGGTAGTCTTGTCGATCAGCTCGTCGAGCCGCGCGTTGGCCATCCTCAGGCGGCCGCATAGAACGCGCGCAAGGTTGGCCAGCACCACGAACCCCAAGTCCCGGTTGCCATTCATGAGCGACCGCAGCTCGCGCGCCGGCAGCCGCGCCGCCCGGGTCAGGCCCACCGTCACCGTGTTAGCCGTGCGAGGGCGCGCGTCGATCAGGCCGATCTCGCCAAGCACGCTGCCCGGCCCTGCCTCACCCAGCTTGTCACCGTCGGCCGTCAGCACGTTCACACGGCCATCGAGGATGACGTAGAGGTCGGCATTGTCCTCTCCGATTCGGGTCACCGTTTCGCCTGCGAGAAAGGTCTCGACGGTCGCCAGCGCCGCGATCTGGCCCACCTGCTCGTCCGACAGGCCCGACACCAGGTAGTTCTGCTTGAAGACCGAGAGATCCAGGGCGACGCTCATGTTGCCGCAGTATAGCGGTTTCACCGGGAGCAGCAGGGCATGAAGTCTCAGCCTGCCGCACGCAGCGCCAGCGCCTTGACCATGCGAACGGTGTTCATCAGGCCCATGCTCTTGCCCATCGAAAGCTCGCGGCCAAAGATGTCGTACACGACCGACTCCGGCACCTCGGCCACTCCTTTCAGATCCTCGCCTGAGAGCGTCTCGTCGAGGATGACCGCCAGCGCTTTGGCCGAGACGCCCTGCGGGTTCTGGACCACGAAGTCGAACTTCAATCCCGCGCGAAGCGGCTTTGCGAACACGAACACCTCGCTCTCGCATCCCGGCACACGGGACTCTTCGGGCAGGGGCCCCTCCAGCGTCGCAGGCTGGAAACGCTCGGCCAGCGAGATCAGGAGGTCGATCCGCTCCTGACGATCCCGCACCAGCGACAACATCTCGAGGAGCTCGGCAAGCTTGGGCGGCATGACAAGAGTCTGACATTGCAGCAGGACAAGAGGGACCGGCGGCGAAACTACTGGGCATGAAAGCGCGAAGCTTGCTCCTCCTCCCGCTGTGCCTGATCAGCGCGCTCGACGCCTCGGGTCAAGGCGTATCCGATGCCTACCGGAAGATCGAGGCGCTCATTCCCATGCGTGACGGGGTGAAGCTCCACACGGCGATCTACGTGCCCAAGGAGACGAGCAGGCCGTACGCGTTCATGATGACCCGCACGCCCTATAGCTGCCGGCCCTACGGGCCTGACGCATACCCGCAGCGGCTTGGGCACGAGGGCTTCCAGGAGCAAGGGTTCATATTCGTGACCCAGGACGTACGCGGGCGCTACATGTCGGAAGGTGACTTCAAATGGATGACGCCTTACATCCCGAACAAGCGGCCTGGGCAGGTGGACGAGAGCACGGACACACGCGACACCATCGACTGGCTGCTCAAGAACGTGCCCAACAACAACGGCCGCGTCGGGATGGTTGGTACGAGCTTTCCCGGACATTATGTGGCTCAAGCGCTCATCGATCCACACCCGGCTCTCAAGGCGGCTTCCCCCCAAGCGCCGATGGCCGACAACTGGCTCGGCGACGACATGCACCACAATGGCGCCTTCTTCCTGCCGCACGCCATGAACTTCATCGCCGGATTCGGAAAGAAGCGCGAGGGGCCGACTCAGAACTACGGGCCGCGCGTGTTCGAGCATGGAACGCCCGACGGCTATCGCTTCTTCCTCAAGATGGGCCCGCTGCCCAACGCGAATAAGCTCTACCTGAAGGACCAGATCGCGCTTTGGAACGAATGGATGGCCCACGGCGACTACGACGCCTACTGGCAGGCGCAGAACGTGCCCCAGCACCTCAAGCAAGTCGGGCACGTCGCGGTCATGACCGTCGGAGGGTGGTGGGACGCCGAGGACCTCTATGGCCCGCTGGCAATCTATCGAGCCATCGAGAAGAACTGCCCGGGCGCGAACAACACGATCGTGATGGGCCCGTGGTACCACGGGTCGTGGAATGGCGGACCCGGGACGTCGCTCCACGACATCACTTGGAACACCCGGACGGGCGAGGACTTCCGCAAGCTTCAGCTCAGTTTCTTCAACCACCACCTGAACGGAGCTCCGCTCATCGAGCAGGCCGTGCCGTCGACGGACTACGACCGACTGAAGGCTCGCGGTGCGAGCCCGGATGCGATCATGTTCGACGTGGGAGCCGACCGCTGGCGCGTTTTCAGCGAGTGGCCGCCCCGGGAGGCCGGCGCCCGGACGCTCTACTTTTCACCCAACGAATCGCTCACCTGGACGAAAGGCTCCGGCCAGTCCTTCGTGGAGTACCTTTCCGATCCCAATCGGCCAGTCCCGAACTCGAACACGATCACCGTGGGCATGGCGCGCAGCTACATGATCGAGGACCAGCGCTTCGTGTGGAATCGACCCGACGTCGTCAGCTTCGAGACGGAGCCTTTGACGGAGCCGGTGACCTTGGCCGGCCCACTCCGCGCCACCCTCCACGTTTCAACGACCGGCACGGACGCCGACTTCGTCGTCAAGCTCATCGATGTGTATCCGGACCGTACGGAGGCTCAGTCGGCACGAGTCGGCGTGCAGATGGGCGGCTATCAGATGCTCGTTCGGGGCGAGCCGATGCGGGCCAAGTATCGCAATTCTTGGAGCAAGCCCCAGCCTCTCACGCCGGGCAAGATCGAGAAGGTGGAGTTCGAGTTGCCGGGCGTCATGCACACGTTCCGACCCGGTCACAAGATCATGGTGCAGGTGCACTCGTCGTGGTTCCCACTGATGGACCGCAATCCCCAGCGCTTCGTCAATATCTACCAGGCCAAAGAAAGCGACTTCCAAAAGGCCCTTCATCGGATTTACCTGGGCGGAGACGCCCCGAGCGCTCTACAGGTGATGCGCCTTCCATAGAGGATGAAACCAGGATCGATCGAGCCGCGGTCTTGGGGCCGCGCGGGTTGAGCGTCAGCGTCCGACCGTCGAGGTCCAGCACGAGGTCCACCCTTTTGACGCGGAGCATCTCTGCCAACAGGAGGGCCATCGTGCGGGTCGGAGATTTCACGACCAGGCGCTCATCTTTTGGCAGGCGGCACAGATCCTCACACAAGTGGTGGGCGCGTGTCCAAGTGTCAACCATGTCGTTCGAGCGTGCAAGCGGGCGGCTCATCCAGAGAGCGCGTAAGATGGCCGCCGCGCCAGTCACGTGCCCTACAAGTTTCGGGGCAAGGCAGAGCCGGCAGCCCGGCACATTTTGCCGTGCAATGAGCAATTGCAGGACCTGGTAACGTTTATCTTAAAATGGCGATCGTCACGCCATGGCCACCTTCGGTTGGCTCTCCGTCTCTGAAGGTGCGAATGCCCTTCGTCTTTCGCAACACCTCGCGGGTCATCTGACGAAGAATCCCTTCGCCCTTGCCATGCACGATGCGCACTTGATCCAAGCCTGCCAGAATGGCCTCGTCCAGGAAGCGGACCAGCGCCTCCTCTGCCTCCTCCGCCCGCTCCCCACGCAGGTGGATTTCGGTCGGGGCGCTGCTGGCCTTGTGAAGGTCCATAGTCGGCGTGCGCCGGAGCGCTGCCGACTTCGGGCTTTCCGCCAATTGGACTGCAGTAATGGGTACCGTGAACTTCAAGACCCCGATCTGCACAGTGGCGGGCGACTGGCCGGGGTCCGTAAGGAGCGTGCCAACCTGAGTGTGGCCCTCCACTCTCACGCTCGCACCTTTGCGAAGGCCCTCCGCTTTCTGGTTCTTCGCCTTCGGCCGAGCGTCCTCCACGAATTCGTGCGCGACGCTCTCGAGATCCTTGAGCCTCGCCCTCGCGCCGGCAAGTGCCTTGTCGTCGCTTGCCTGCTTGAGCTCCTCGAATACTTGCTGGGCTTCCAGGCGGATCTCGCGAATGGCGGCCTCAATCGCTTCGGAAGCCTTGGCGTGGACCGTCCGCCGGATCTCGTCGGCCTCCGCGAGCTTGCGTTGCGCAACTTCTTCCGCTCGCTTGAGCTCTGCCGCCCGGCGATCTGCCTCGCCTTGCGCCGTCCGTGCCTGCCGCTGGGCTTGCTCCAGCTTTTCGAGCATGCCGCTGACTTCCTGCTGACCCGCTCCCAGAGCCTCCTTGGCAACCTCGATCACGTGCCGGGGGATCCCGTACCGCTCCGCGATCTTCAGGGCATGCGAAGCCCCGGGGGCGCCCATGACGAGGCGATAGGTCGGCTTCAGGGTCCTTTGGTCGAACTCCATCGCCGCGTTGGAAAATCCTTCCGAGTTGTAGGCGAACGCCTTCAGCTCACCATAGTGCGTGCTCGCGAGAACCCTCGCTCCCTTCTCCTTTAGGGTCAGGAGGACCGCCTTCGCCAGCGCGGCGCCCTCAGCCGGATCAGTGCCGGCACCCACCTCATCCAGCAAGACGAGCGCACCTGGCTTCAGCTCCGAGAGCGCGGCTGCAATGTTCTTGATGTGCCCGCTGAACGTCGAAAGCGACTGCTGCAGACTCTGCTCGTCTCCGATGTCCGCCCACACCTGCGTAAAAGTCCCCAGCCGCACATGCGTCGCCGGCAGCATCAAGCCGGACTGGGCCATCAACACGAACAGCCCGACCGTCTTGATGGCCACCGTCTTGCCGCCCGTATTCGGTCCCGTGATGAGCACGCCCTGCTCTTCGAAACCAACGCTCAAGTTGAGCGGAATCGCCGAATCGGCCTCAAGGAGCGGATGGCGGCCGTTCTGAATGCGGATGCCGTGACCCTGGCTGCGAACAGGCATGGAAGCCTTCATGGCGAATCCCAGCTTCGCCTTGGCGAAGAGAAAATCGATCCAGGCCGCGGCCTCCAGCCCGTATCGGAGATCGCGCCCCACCTCGCCGACGCTTGCGCTGAGCTTTGAGAGGATCCGGCCGACCTCATCCCGTTCGGCCGCCTCGGCTTCCCTGAGCTGGTTGCCGAGTTGAAGGACTTCTTCCGGCTCGATGAACAGCGTCTGTCCGCTGCCGCTGGTGTCGTGCACGATCCCCTTGATCTTTCCCCGATTCTCGGCCTTCACCGGGATCACGTAGCGCCCGTCGCGCACGGTGTAGATCGGGTCGCTCAGGAGCTCGCGCGTCCGTCCGCTCACGTAGCTCTGGATTCTCTCCTGAATGCGGGCCGTCATCGTTCTCGCCCTGGCTCTGAGGCGGCCCAGCTCTGGCGAGGCCGAATCCAGTACGTGCCCATTCATGTCGACTGCCTGGAAAACGGAATCCTCTACCTTCTTGGCCTCCGGAAGAGCCTCCGCATGCTGCCAAAGCCGGGAAGATTCGCTTCGCCGGGTGGAGAGGTAGTTCTTCAGAGCCCGCATGGTCTGCATGGAGTCGGCGATTTGATAGAGCTCCAGGCTGCCCAAGGCCCCGCCCTTCTCAGCTCTCGTCAGGTGCGCGCCCAGATCCCGAATAGGGCGAAGCGACGGCGGATTGCCGCGCGACAACACATCGTGAGCCTCCTGCGTACTCGCCAGCTCCGCCCACACGACATCCTCTTCAAAGGTCGGCTGGAGCTCCGAAGCAAAGCGGGTCCCCAGCTCGGTCTCGCAATGGCGCCCCAGCTGTTCGAGGATGGCTCCAAACTCCAGGACCTTGAACGCGTGCGACATGAGGTTTCTAAGCCGATCGCGGACCGCGCAGGAGCCTAAGCCCGTTCAAGATCACGACGACGGTAGAACCCTCGTGACCGATGACGGCCAGGGGGAGCAAAATGCCGGCGATCGGCGGGAACAGCGCTGGGGCCAGCACCGATCCGATTGTGAGCAAGCCGATCATCCCGCCGGCAAAGAGCAAGTTCGCCCGAATGATGGCGTTCGTCTGCCTACCGAGCAGCGCCAGCTTGGGCAAGAGGTCGATGCGGTCCCGCATGAGCACGATGTCGGCGGCATTCAGGGCGATATC
>DATLGQ010000104.1:0-1637 GCA_035540435.1 Fimbriimonadaceae bacterium | reverse complement strand
ATCGGTAAGCGTGGATGGCACCTCTCCACCGGGTTCGTGGGAACGCCCTACATTAACCACGTACTCACTGCGGAGGGGAGGGTCGACGCAGCCTACAAGCTGCTCCTCCAGAAAACTTGGCCGTCATGGCTTTATCCGGTGACCGTCGGCGCGACGACCATCTGGGAGCGCTGGGATGGCTGGACCGAGGAGAAGGGCTTTCAGGATCCCGGCATGAACTCGTTCAACCACTACGCCTACGGCGCGATCGGGGACTGGCTCTACCGGACCGTTGCGGGCATCGATCTCCTGGAGCCGGGCTACCGCCGCATCCTGTTCCGGCCTCTCCCGGGAGGTGACATCACCTGGGCACGCGGCTCGCTGGAGAGTCCCTACGGCCGGATCGAATCCCATTGGAGGATCGAGGACGGGCGCTTCAAGTGGAAGGTCGTGGTGCCGCCGAACACGAGCGCAGAGGCATGGTTGCCAGGGTCTGAAAGAGCACGGGAGCTTGCGCCTGGGACCCATGAGCTGACGGGCGACGCACCGCGACCATAATCGAGCATGCGGCTGGCATGCGTGCAGTGCGACGTGGTGTTCGGGGATCCTCTCGCGAATGCGAGGCACGCGGCAAATGAGCTGCGACGGCTCGCCGGGGAAGGCGTTCAGTTGGCTGTATTCCCGGAGGCGTTCCTCACCGGCTACTGCGTCGATTGCCTTGAAGACGCCCGTTCGATCGCGATCCCGCTGGATCATGAGGCGATCTTCCACCTCATCGAGGTGTGCAACGAGACCGGACTGCACGCGATATTCGGATTTGCGGAGGAGACCGAGGGGCGGATCTATAACAGCGCCGCGCTGATCATGCCCGGCTACCATCCACGCGTGTACCGGAAGACCCATTTGCCGGAGATGGGCCTGGACAAACATGTGAGCCCAGGAAGCAATCTGCCGGTGTTCGACACCCGGCTCGGCAAGATCGCGATTCTCATCTGCTTCGACTTACGGCCACCCGAAGCGGCGCGAGTGCTGACGTTGCGGGGCGCGCAACTCATCGTGCTGGTCACGAACTGGCCGGTAGGAGCCGAGACATCCGCCGACCACATCGCCATCGCCCGCGCGGCCGAGAACCGGGTGTTCCTCGCGGCATGCAATCGGGTGGGGGAAGAGCAAGGCTTCCGGTTCATTGGTCGAAGCAAGATCATCGATCCCACGGGCAAAGTGATCGAGGCCGCTCAGGACGAGGCTCGCACCATCGTCGCCGACATCGACTTGGACGAAGCGCTCGTCAAGCGAAGCGTGATGATCCCAGGCAAGTACGAGATCGCGGTGCTGGGATGTCGCCGCCCAGAGCTGTACGATTCCCTTCTCCAATGAAGAGAAGCCCCGGCCGAATGAGCCGGGGCTTCCGTTGACTGGAACTGCCGTAGGTCTACTTGACCAGCTGCATCGTGAACTTCAGATCGTCGATCTGGAAGCCCTGAGACGGAATGTTCTTGGCGGTGCCTTCCACTTTGGTGGCCTTGCCGCTCGCGACGTGTACCCAAATGGTGGACTGAACCTTCAGCGGCTGCGGCGCATCGGCCGTCTTGATGTTCAGGTCCGACACGACCTTCGCCATACCGTCCGTGATGCTCTCGAGCAGCACGGTGCCGGTC
>DATLGQ010000103.1:0-1806 GCA_035540435.1 Fimbriimonadaceae bacterium | reverse complement strand
GCTGGATTGGCGTCGGCGCTGGGTCCGGTGGCTCTGGGCATCGTTTCGCAGGAGTTTGGCTTGAGGGGAATGTTCGCCTTTGCCGCGCTGATTGCCGCCTTGGCAGCGGCGGTTCTGGTCGTGGGAGTCGAGGACTCGCACACTACCTCACGCCCGGTGGCTGATCGGGCGCCGGAGCGTCTGAAGCGCGTCGTCAAGTGGCTCGACGAGCCGCCCAGGAAGCCTCCAAAGAAACGCTAGACCCTTGCCAGCGCCTGATCGAGGTCCGAGATGAGATCCTGAGCCGACTCGATACCCACCGAGACCCGAATCAAATTGTCGTGAATGCCGATCTCCCGACGAATATCCGCCGGAACCGAGGCGTGGGTCATGATCGCGGGATGCTCGATGAGACTCTCCACCCCACCCAGCGACTCCGCAAGGGTGAACAGCTTCAGCGAGGAGAGGAATCGGCGCGAGTCTTCCAAGCCTCCTTTGAGGAGAAACGTCAGCATGCCGCCAAAGCCTCGCATCTGTCGTGCCGCAAGCTGCTGACCAGGGTGCGAGGCTAGGCCGGGGTAGATCGCCCTTTCCACCTTGGGGTGGCCCTCCAGGAACTCGGCCACCTTCAAAGCATTCTCCCCATGTCTCTGCATCCGCACGGCCAGCGTCTTGATGCCTCGCAGCACAAGCCAGCAGTCGAAGGGCCCAGGCACGGCCCCGACCGCGTTCTGGAGGAACTTCAGCCGGGCATAGAGGGTCCTGGGCGCAGCGAAGTTGGGGTCGCTCCACGTCTTGCGAGGCGCCCTCATCTCCCGATCCTTCAGGATGAGCGAGCCCATCACCACGTCGCTGTGGCCATTGATGTATTTGGTCATGGAGTGCATGACGATGTCGGCGCCGAGCTGGAGCGGGTTCTGGAAGTAGGGCGACATGAAGGTGTTGTCCACCACCACCAGCGCCCCATGCTCATGGCCGATCTGGGCGATGCGCTCGATGTCGAATACGTTCAGCATCGGGTTGGTGGGAGTCTCGAACCAGATGAGCTTGGTTTCGTCGCGAAGGTGGCTGCGAAGCAGCGCCTCGTTGCTGAGGTCGATAAATGAGAACTTGAGACCCCGATAGGTCGCGACCTTCTCGAACAAACGATACGTTCCGCCGTAGAGGTCGTCGCCCGCGATCACGTGGTCGCCGCTTTGAAGGAGGTTGAGCACCGCGTCCGTGGCGGCGAGGCCGGATGCGAAGACGAGTGCGTGGTCGCCCCCTTCCAGCGCGGCGAGCTGAGCCTGCAGGACCGTCCGGGTGGGGTTGTCGGTTCGGCTGTACTCGTATCCTTTGTGCTCGCCGGGCGCCGCCTGCGCGTAGGTGCTCGTCTGGAAGATAGGCGTCATAACGGCGCCGGTGTTGGGCTCGGGCTCGATACCGGCATGGATGACCTTCGTCTCGAAGTCGCTCATGTCCTATTCTGCTGCTTTTCGATGAGGCCCGCAGCCTCACCAGCAAGCAGCGCTACCGGCTGGCAATGGTTCCGGTTTGACTTTCGACCGCGCAAATTACCGGCCCGGAGAGCGCCGACGACGCGGCATACATCCCGCACAGGAGGCGGCGCCTTGGGCGAAGGCGCGAGTGGATTGCCAATGTACTTGATGAACTGGAACGAAGCCGAGATGCGAATCGAGGCGAGCTTTGGCGGGCGAATGGACGAGGCGGAGATGCGGGTCTTCGCCGAAGAGTTGCGGGACTTGGTCAGCGAGATCGAGGATCAGCCTTATCTGCTGATGATCGACCACTCGAAAGCCAAGAGTCTCGACCGACAAGCCGCCGACG
>DATLGQ010000102.1:0-3951 GCA_035540435.1 Fimbriimonadaceae bacterium | reverse complement strand
CGCCAAGGCGTTCCTCGACACGGTCATGCGCCTCAAGCCTGCCACGGCCAAGGGGCACTACATCAAGAAGGTAAGCATTTCCGGCACGCAGACGCCGGGGGTGACTGTGGCAGTTTAGTTTCAGGTTTCCTGGTTTCAGGTTTCAAGTTTTGCAACCTGAAACTGCTGAAACGTGAAACTTTCCCCAAGGGAAAACGACATGAGCAAGCCCGTCAAAGAGATGATCATGCGGATGTACCGCGAGAAGTTCGCGGGGGTCAACGATGCGCTTCTGGTGGATATTCGCGGCGTCGATGCCCACCAGAACAAGGCGCTGCGGTCGAATCTGGCCGCCAAGCAGATCCGCATCACCGTCGTCAAGAACCATCTGGCCCGCAAGGTGTTCAGCGACACGGCTCTGGCCCCGCTCAATGATCTGATCGAGGGCCCCACCGCGCTGGTGTATGGCGGGGAGAGCGTCGTCAACGTCGCCCGCGAGATCATCGAGCAGATCAAGAAGATCGAGAAGCTCCAGGTCAAGGGCGCGGTGATGGAGGGAACGGTCTTCGGGGCAGCCGAGGTCGAGCGCCTCAGCAAGTTCCCGACCCGGCACGAGGCCCAGGCACAGGTCATTCAACTGCTGCTGAGTCCGGCCGGAAACGTGATTGGGGCCGCGACATCGGCCGGCGCTAATATCGCAGGCATCCTCAAGACGATGGTCGAAAAGCTGGAGAAAGGCGAGGAGATCAAGCAGGTGGCTTGATCCGATCGGGGACCTGAAAGTTTCAAATCGGAAAAACGTCTCGCCGACCGGACCCCGAAAGGGGGTTGAAATGATCGAAGGTCGATCGCCGCTCGGTGGGCAAAGATTCGAAAGATTGGAGCATTGGCTATGGCAGAAGCAGCAACCGTGGAACTGGAAGCCGCCGTCAAGGAGCTGGGCGACAAGATCGCCGGGCTGACCCTCAAGCAGGCGGTGGACCTCAAGGATTATCTCAAGAGCGCCTACGGGCTCGAACCCGCGGCGGGCGGAGCGGTGATGATGGCTGGCCCGGCGGCGGCGGCCCCGGTGGCCGAGGAGAAGACCAGCTTCGACGTGATCCTCAAGGGCGCCGGCGACAAGAAGATCCAGGTGATCAAGGTGGTCCGTGAGGCCACGGCCCTAGGCCTCAAAGAGGCCAAGGACCTGGTCGACACCGCCCCCAAGCCCGTCAAGCAGGGCCTGAGCAAGGAAGAGGCCGAGGCTTTGGCCGCCAAGCTCAAGGAGAACGGCGCTGAAGTTGAGATCAAGTAGATGGCGTGACAGAACTGGACCCGGGTTCCTCCCGTAGGGACCCAGGGACGGAAGGACTCCATGAGCCGGCGAACGGCCCAGCCAAGGTCCCTCGGTCCCTGGGTCCCTTGCTCCCTTGTTGGGGGCGGCTTGACCACCGAGTGAAGCGCGGTATACTTATGGGTTCATTGAGGCTTACTGGGTGCGCGATAGGACTGACTTGGGCAGGGCCGTTGAGGAGTCAGCGGGCCGTCATTTCGTTTTTTCTCCACAGAGGTGATCGATGCGCGTGATGAAGGTGCGCGAGTACGCCAAACGCGGCGACGCTCTTCCGATACCGAACCTGATCGAGGTGCAGCAGGCCGCCTATGAGCGGTTCCTGCAGCATGAAGCGGACTACGACTCGCGCGACAAGACGATGGGCCTCGAAGGCCTGCTGCGCGAGGTCTTTCCGATCGAGAGCTACGACAAGAAGATGAGGCTCGAGTACCTGCACTACAAGCTCGATGACCCCAGGTACACCCCCGATGAGTGCCGCGAGCTGCGCCTGACCTATGGCATGCCGTTCCGGGTCGGCGTGCGGCTGGTCCGCCAGGACGTGGCCGAGGTGCCCGAGGAGGAGATCTACCTCGGTGAAATCCCGATCATGCTCGGAGGCGGCGAGTTCATCGTCAACGGCGCCGAGCGCGTGATTGTCAACCAGCTCCACCGCTCGCCGGGCGTGGACTTCTCGGTCGCCTCCATCGAGTCCGACCGGCCCCTGCACTCGGCCCGGATCATTCCCGAGCGCGGCTCGTGGATTGAAATCGAGGTGACTAAGAAGGATGTGCTGGCGATGCGGATCGACCAGTCGACCAAGATCGCCGGCACGACCTTTCTGCGGGCCCTGGATGAGAGGCACTCGACGACCGAAGCGATCCTCGAATTGTTTTACGAGGTCGAGGAGGTCTCGACCGGCAAGCTCAAGCCCGAGCACTACGCCGCCACTCCGATCATCGATAAAGAGACCGGCGAGGAGTTGGTCGGCGCCGGCCGGCAGATCGGCGAAGCCATCGGCAAGATCCAGGCATCGAACCTCAAGAGCGTTCGGGTGATCACCGATGCCTCCGACCCGCTGGTGCTCAACACGCTGGCGGCCGAGGCCACGGAGATTCCCGGCGATCACACGGAATACGAGAAGGCGCTGCTGCGGCTCTATGGCCGGCTGCGCCCGGGCAACCCGCCGCAGGTCGAAAAGGCCCGGGCCCTGTTCCTGGAGAAGTTCTGCGATGAGAACCGCTACCGGCTGGGCAAGGTCGGGCGGTTCCGCATCAACCGCAAGTTCGGGCTGGAGGTGCCCTACAGCGAAATGAAGCTCGTGGCCGAGGACTTCATCGCCACGCTGCGGTACATCATCGACCTGCGCTCCAATAAGCGCGGCGTGCACGTGGACGACATCGACCACCTGGGCAACCGTCGCCTGCGAACCCTGGATGAGCTGGCCACCGAGGAGATGCGCAAGGGGTTCCTCAAGCTCCGCCGCACCGTCCAGGAGCGGATGAGCATCAAGGACCCGACGGAGCTGGCGAAGATCGCCGACCTGATCAACTCCAAGGCGATCAGCTCCTCGATCGATTTCTTCTTCGGGCGTGGCGAGCTGAGCCAGGTGGTGGACCAGACCAACCCACTGTCGCAGCTGACGCACGAGCGGCGGCTCTCGGCCTTGGGTCCCGGCGGGCTCAACCGCAAGCGCGCCGGCTTCGAGGTGCGCGACGTGCACATCTCGCACTATGGCCGCATCTGCCCCATTGAGACACCCGAAGGCACGAACATCGGCCTGATCGCCTCGCTGGGCATCTATTCGAAGATCGATGAGTACGGCTTCCTGCTGACGCCTTACCAGGTCGTCAAGGGCAAGAAGGTCGCCGGCGAGCATGCCTACCTCCGCGCGGACGAGGAGATGCAGTCGGTCCTCGCACCGGCTGATGCGCTTGATGAGAGCGGCCGGCTCCGCGAGGGGCTGGCCCTGGCCCGAGTCGATGGCGAGCTTTCGCAGGTCGAGAGCGATCAGGTCCGCTACATTGACATCAGCCCCAAGCAGATCGTCGGCGTCTCGGCGGCGCTGATTCCGTTCCTGGAGCACGACGACGCCAACCGGGCGCTGATGGGCTCGAACATGCAGCGGCAGGCGGTGCCGCTGATCACCAGCGAGCCGCCGATCATCGGCACGGGGATGGAGAAGGAAATCCCCAAGAACTCGGGGATGGTGGTCCGCGCCCGCAACGGTGGAACCGTCACGGCCGTCGACGCCAACCACATCGTCATCGACAACGCCGATGAGTACGTCCTTCGCAAGTTTGTCGGCCTCAACGAGAAGACCTGCCTCAACCAGGAGCCCATCGTCAAGCTCGGGCAGAAGGTCAAGAAGGGGCAGATCATCGCCGACGGCGCGGCCACGTTCCAGGGGGAGCTGTCGCTGGGCAAGAACGTGATGGTCGCCTTCAACACCTTCGATGGCTACAACTTCGAGGACGCGATCGTCATCAACGAGCGGCTGGTCAAGGACGATGTGTTCACCTCGATCCACATCGAGGAGTTCGACGTCGAGATCCGCGAGACCAAGCTCGGGCGCGAGGAGTTCACCCGCGATATTCCGAACGTCAGCGAAAAGCAACTGGCGCACCTGGATGAATATGGTGTGATCCAGGTCGGCACGCATG